>NZ_JAKMRK010000005.1:0-124974 GCF_025772045.1 Campylobacter sp. IFREMER_LSEM_CL1890
AAGAAATAATAAAATTAAAATATAATAAATACAAAATAATAATTAAATGGTGCCCGAGGTCGGACTCGAACCGACACAAGGTTGCCCTTACCAGATTTTGAGTCTGGCGCGTCTACCAGTTTCACCACTCGGGCTTTTTGAAAGTTTTAAAATAATTAAATAGAATATGGGATTATACTAAAAAAAAATTAAAACAATATAAAATATTTTATATAAAAAAATTTAAATATTATTAAAATTTGGAACTTTTTTTGCTTGTAAATAATTAAAAAATTTATTTGCGGAGCAAAATAATGAGAATTAGCAATCAGTATAATTACTACACTTCTATACAAAACTACACAGATGGTCAGTCTTTGCTTAATAAATATAATTTGCAGCTACAAACAGGTCAGCTTATTCAGCATTCTTGGGAAAATGCAAATGTTTATATTAATGGCTCAAGATTAGAATATGAGATGGCAAACATAGGTCAAATAGTTCAAGGAACTCAATCTGCTATGGAGCTAGCAAAAAACACAGATACTGCCTTGAAAAATATCACAGAACTTTTAGAAAAATTTAAAACATTACTCACAAAAGCTGCAAGTGATGGTAATTCTCAAGAATCAAGAGAGGCTATAGCAAAAGAACTCAAACTTGTAAGAGATTCTATTGTAAATATTGCTAATACTAGTATCAATGGGCAATATCTCTTTGCAGGATCAAATAGTGCAAATAAACCTTTTGATAATTATGGAAATTATACTGGGAATAAAGATAATATTTTTGTAGTAAGTGGCGCTGGCACCCAAATTCCTTATAATATACCTGGATGGGATTTATTTTTTAAGCCTGATTCAAATATCAATAAAATTATTTCAACAAATGTTTCTTTTACTGATGCTCGTTATCCGGACAAAAAAGAATTTTTAACCGGAGAATCTAAATTTTCACATTTAATAGGCCAAAACTATGTTCAAAATGGAAAACTTGATCCAGATAAAAATTTTCAAGATAGCTATGATGATAAACTTCCTTTCCCGCATTCAGCTATGTATATTCAAGGTGTTAGACCTGATGGAACAAGTTTTAAAGCTACTTTAGATATAGATCCTGATGCAAAAATTGAAGATGTATTAAAAAATATTGGAAGATTATATGGAAATACAGAGGGAAATGAGGTTGTTAAGGTAGCATTAAATGATAGCGGGCAGATAGAAATAAAGAGCTTAAAAGAAGGAAGTAGCTCTTTAGATTTTCATGCTGTTGCTTTAACTCCACAGCTTCAAGATGAGCAACTTATTAAAGATTTAAAACAGGCTGCGGATGCTGAAGGTATTTCTATGGCAGAAGTAACCAATCGTATTATGCAAGCAGCGCATGGTGGAAATCTGAATGATACTAAAAGTCCCGTTACGATTGAATTAGATGGTAAACAATTTACTGTAGACTTGCACAAAACAGATTTTATTAAAAGTAACATCAATGGTGATAAAACTAATGGGGCTAGTTATGATGTGCCTTTTGAAAAAGATGGAAATACTGTTTTTGGCAATGTTTCTCAAGTGATTAAAGGTACAAGTGAATATGCTACTGATAGTACAAAGTTAAGTGAAGTTGTAGCAAATGCCAATGGAAGCATGCAAGGTCAACAACTCCAAATGGAAATCACTTCTAGAAGTGGTCAAAAATATAATGTAACTATTGATTTAGAAAATTCTACTGTAAGTTATCCTGATCCAAATAATCCGGGTCAAACCATAAGTTTTCCTATTACTCACTCTCAATATAATGAAAATACAGGTAATGCAGTGGGTATGCAAACAAGACCTGAAGATATTACTTATGGCCAGTTAAATGATATTATCGGTATGTTTGCAAGTGATAATGTTCCCACAGCAACTATTACTCCAAATGCAAACGGAACTATTAATAATAATGATTTTCAAACTATCCAACAAGATATAGCTGATTCTAAAGGTTTTGTTGAAGTTAGTATGGACTATAAAGGTCGTATAAGTATTACTGATAAATTTTCAAGTAACACTAATATAGGTCTTACTATTAAAGATTCAAATTCAAATAGCGGTTTTCCTCCAGCAGGTACTTCTGTAAATGGATCAGGTTTTGTATTTAGTGCAAACAATTCTTTAACTATTGATGATCCAAATGTTGATTTGATTAAAGACTTAGATGAGATGATAGATGCTGTTTTAAATGGCAGTATGAGGGCTGATTCAGAAGGAAGTGATCCTAGAAATACAGGTTTACAAGGGGCTTTAGAAAGAATAGATCATTTGCAAGATCATGTTAGAAAAATGCAAACAACCATAGGAGCTTACACTAATAATATAGAAGAGACAAATAAAAGAATGACTTTTTTAAATATCAATGTAGCTTCTATTAAAAGCGGTGTAACTGATGCTGATTATGGGCAAACTTATATGCAGTTTATGCAAACTATGGTATCTTATCAAGCTATGCTTTCGGCTACTTCTAAAATTTCTCAAATTAGTTTATTAAACTACTTATAATTTTTTGATATAATAGCTTTTTTCTTTATAAAGGATATATTATAAAAAAAGAAGCTATTTTTGTTATTTCTAATATTTTTATTTTTTATTTTTGCTTAAGTGCTTTGATACCCGATCAAGCTTTAGTAAGTATTATAGGGTATTCCTTGGCAAAACTTAGTTATTTTTTATTTGGATCATTGACTAAATTTTACCCTTTTGTCTTTTTTTGGTTTAATTATCTTTTGTATAAAAATAACTATAATTTTGAACTTATAGAGCGTAGATTTAGTGTGGCTGTTTTTGCTTGTATTTTTGCCTCACTTATTTTTGCTTCAGCGTTCTTGCAAGATAAAGGCTATATAGCCTCTGCTATGTTTGTAATCTTAGATGGACTTTTTGGAAAAATAGGAAGTTTAATCTTGGTGATTTTGCTTTTAGCTTTTGCTTTTAGTATTTCTTTTCCGCAAATTATCAAAGAGGTATTTAAAATAGAGCTTGATTTTGATTTTTATTTAAAACTTGAAACTTTAATTAAAAATAAAATTTTTGGCTTTTTTGGTGGCGATAAGTATGAAAATGAAACTAAAGAAGAGCAAGAAAAGCTCAAACAAGAGCTTTTAATTAAAGATAAAACAGAAGAACTTATCAAGGAAAAAGAGCTACCAAAAAAAGAAATCCAAGAGAATAAAAAATTTAATCTTGAAGATTTAAAAAATCAAGAATTAGAAGAGGTTGTGATTAGTGAAGAGGATAAAAAGCTAGGTTCAAGTTATATTCATGAGCTTTCAGAGCCTATTGCAAGTTTTGCTCAAAAAGCTAGTCAAATAAATATAAAGGAAGATGAAATGACCCCTGAAGAGTATTTATTAAAATACAAAAATAAAAGTGAAGATATTTATACTCAAACTTTAAAAAGTAAAAATTTAGATGAACCAAGCTATAAAAGACGCAATATGGATTTAAACGAAAACAAAGAAGAGGTGATAGAAGAAAATTCTTTGTTTGCCAAAGAGCTTAAAGAGCGTGAGCAAATGCTACAAAAAGCTAAATTGCTAGAAGAATATAAAGCCTTACAAAAAGAAAAAATCTTAGAAGAGCTTAATGAGGATTTTAAAAAAATTGAAGAATTAAATGCTATAGAAGCACAAAAAGAAGCTGAGTTTAAAAAAATTCAAGATAAAACTAGCTTTTTAGGGGTAAAAGAATTTAAAGATGAAGATTTTATTCCACAAAATGAAGTAAAAGAACTTGATTTTAGTGAAGATGATTTTGCCAAGCCTATTAGTATAGAAGAGCTAAGAAGTAAAAGAAACTATGAAAATCCTTTTGTAGTAGAAGAAGCACAAAATGAAGTTAAAGAAGAAAAAATTCCATTTGAGATTACCCAAGAGCCTATAATAGAAGTAATAGAAAATAAAACACACCATTCTATCACTAATGAAGTGAGTGAAAACAAAGCCTTGTTGAAAGATCTTGATTTTGGAAATTTTGAAAAACCAAAAGATTTTTCTTTACCACCCTTAGATTTTTTAACTATGCCAAAAGAAGGTAAAAGCGAGATAAATGAAGAAGAAATAGATAGAAAAATTTATGATTTATTGGAAAAATTAAGACGCTTTAAAATAGGTGGCGATGTAGTTAGAACTTACACGGGTCCTGTTGTAACTACTTTTGAATTTCGCCCAGCAGCAGATGTTAAAGTAAGTAAAATTTTATCATTACAAGATGATTTGGCTATGGCTTTAAAAGCTCAAACTATAAGAATTCAAGCTCCAATCCCAGGTAAAGATGTAGTGGGAATTGAAGTTCCAAATGAAAAAATCGATACGATTTACTTAAGAGAAATTTTAGAAAGTGAGGTATTTAAAAATTCTAGCTCACCTTTAACTATAGCTTTAGGTAAAGATATAGTAGGCGATCCTTTCATCACAGATCTTAAAAAGCTTCCTCATCTTTTAATAGCAGGAACTACAGGAAGTGGTAAAAGTGTGGGTATAAATTCTATGCTTTTATCTTTGCTTTATAGAAATTCGCCAAAAACCTTAAGACTTATGATGATAGATCCTAAAATGCTTGAATTTAGTATTTATAATGATATTCCACATTTACTTACACCGGTAATTACTGATCCTAAAAAGGCGGTAAATGCTTTATCAAATATGGTGGCTGAAATGGAACGCAGATATCGCTTGATGGCTGAAGCAAAAACTAAAAATATAGAAAATTACAATGAAAAGATCAAAGAACAAGGTGGAGAAATTTTACCATTTATTGTAGTGATTATCGATGAGTTGGCTGATTTAATGATGACAGCAGGTAAGGATGTAGAGTTTTATATAGGTCGTTTAGCACAAATGGCAAGAGCAAGCGGAATTCACTTAATCGTAGCCACACAACGCCCTTCAGTAGATGTTGTTACCGGTGTTGTAAAAGCAAATTTACCAAGTAGAATTTCTTATAAAGTAGGGCAAAAGATAGACTCTAAGGTTATTTTAGATTCTATGGGTGCTGAAAGTTTGTTAGGGCGTGGAGATTGTTTATTTACCCCTCCTGGTATGAGTGGTTTAGTGCGTTTGCACGCACCTTTTGCAAGTGAAAATGAAATCGAAAATATTGTAGAGTTTTTAAAAGCTCAACAAGTAGTAGAATATGATGAGAGCTTTTTAAAAGATGATAGTCAAGATGGAGCCTATAAAAGAAGTGAATTTGATGATGGAGATTTAGATGAACTTTATGAAGAAGCAAAGGCTGTAATCTTAGAAGATAGAAAAACTAGTATTTCTTATTTGCAAAGACGCTTAAAAATAGGCTACAACCGCGCAGCAAATATCATAGAACAACTTTCACAAACAGGTGTTTTAAGCGAACCTGATGCAAAAGGTCAAAGAGAAATTTTATAATCAATTTCTTATTGCCTTATTATGATCTTTTAAAGTAGAGGTAAAAATATGCTTATTGGTTTTTTTATCTCTTACAAAGTATAAATATTCTGTTTTAGCAGGAAAAATAGCTGCCTTAATAGCTTCAAATGAAACATTACACACAGCTTCTTTTGGTATGCCATTAAATTTATAAGTATTGTAAGAACTATTATCTGATCTTATTCTTTGTGGAGTGATTTTTTCATGAGAGTATTTTCCATAATTTAATGTCCCATCCATTTGAAGCTTCATGCCTTTTCTTAAGCGATTTCTAATCACAGATGAAACTATAGGCATTTCTTCATTACTCGCTGCTTCTTTTTGTATAATGGAAGCAATGATGATATATTCATGCCATTTTTTTTCATTGTATTCTCTAAAAATTTTATAAGAAAGTTTTTTAAATTCACTTGCAGAGTAAGCCAAAAGATATTTTACTAAAAGCTCTTCTGTAATGCCTTTTGGAATTTTATAAGTTTCGGGGAAAAGCATACCTTCTTTAAAAGGGCTTTGTTTGTAAAATTCTTGCATTAAGGTTTTGGCATTTAAATTTAACTTTGGTGCTAATTCTTCAAAGAAAATTTCAGTCGTTTCCCCAGGAATTAAAGTAATAGTTTCAAGTGCTGCTTTAGCGACGGTAAGCTTATGTAAAAATTCAGCTCTATTTAGTTCTTTTGTGCCTATATTTATCCAGCCAGATTGTGGATGGCCTAAAAAATATAAAGTATATTTGTCAATATTGCTCATTTTATAGTTATTTTTATCTAATTGCGTTATAATCTTACTAACAGAACCTTGTGGTATAAAAACTACAGAGTTTGTTTTTATAGGTAAAAGTAGATAATAAAAAATGGATAAAAGAAAAATTAAAATCAAATCACAACATATTAAAAAAATTCTTAAATTTTTAGCATTACCTATGATACTTTTCATTGTTTTGTTTGTTTACCTCAAAAATGGAATTTACATAGAAAAATTAGAAATTTCTTCTATTAATTTGGAGAAATTATATATTAAATTAGATAAAAAACTCATTTTAAATGCAAAAAAAGTTATAGTAAATTCTCAAAATCAAAACACTCAAAATGAAACTAGTGCGAGTAAAGCTGTACAACTTATCAAAGATGTAAAATATATTTATTGGTTTTTTCAAGAAATCAATATAGATGAAATTTTTGTTAATAACTATCCCGTGGAATTAATTTATAAAAATAATCTATTTTTTGTAAACAGTAAAAATCTTTTAGTAAAAGTCAATTTAAAAATTAGTGATAAAAATATACAAGCTAATATTGATAATTTTCTTTTAAAAGATCATAACCTTAGTGTAGTTGGCTCTTTAGTTATCAATCCTAAGACAAAATTTTATACTTTTAAAGGAGAAATTGATAGTGATTTTTTAAAAAGTGATGTCAAATTCTCACTTAAAAGAGAAGAAATTGCTTATGAATTAGAAAATACAAGCTCAAATAATATTTCAAAAATTTTTGATATTTTAGTGGAAAATGGAGTGCATTTGCCTTCTAATCTTGCTCTTTGGGTGGGCGGTAAGGTAAAGGCTGATTTTTATTTTATAGAGAAATTAAATGGCTTTGCAGATTTTGGAAAACATAGATATTATTTGAATGATATTAGTGCTAAAGGTTATGTAAATAACTTGAAGGTGGTTTTAGATAAAGGTATAGATCCTATCATTAGTCCTTTTGTAAGGCTTGAATTTAATAAACAAAAACTAGAATTTATCTATGATAAATTATATTTTAACAATTACAATCTCAATCAAAGTCAAATTTATATAGACAATATGCTAAATGAAAAAGCAGGAATTTATATACGCATAAAAAGTGACAATGCTAGAGCTGATTATAGAGTGAATAAAATTTTGCGTTTGTATGATATAAAATTACCATTTTTACAAAACAATGGTATTACAAAGACTGATTTAGTTTTGAAAATTCCTTTTGAACATCCTGAAAGAATTTCATATAAAGGAAATTTTGATATTGTAAATTCTAATATAAATATAAGTGACTTTAAAATCATACAAGCAAATATTGATTTACAAAAAGATAAATTAGAGATTAAAAATGCAAGCGTACAAAGTGAATTAATCAGCGGTGATTTTAATGCAAGTATTGATTTAAAGCAAAAAAAAGGTGATTTTAAGACCTTTATAACAAATTTAAAATTACCACAAGATAGCTTAAAAATGGAAAATAAATTTCTTGATTTAGATCTTAACTATGATAAAAATATCAGTTTATATAATAAAGAGCTTACTACGACTCTAAATTTTGATCAAGGTATGTCTGTTTATGTTGCTAAGCTTGCAAAGTATAAGACTTATTCTAAATTAATGCAAAAAAATAATGTGCATGATGGAGAGTTGTCATTAGACACTTTAAATTTTAAAGATTTTGATGTAGATATAAATAATACCACTTTTGAATCATTTTTACTCTATAAGGATAATAATCCTTATGAGTATGATAGTTTTAGTATAAAAATAAAGGGAGAAGATTTTAATTTAACTAGCGCAAGTGGTAGTGTTTTTGCACAAAAAGACAATGATGATATTAACATTACTTTAAATAATGTTAATTTATTATTTTCAGAACAAGATACAGAAAATACACTAGATAATCTTGAAAATTCAAATTACAATATCAGTGCTAAAAATATAGATTTGATCTTAAAAGATTTTAACAAAACTTTAGATTTTGATCAATTTAATGCTAAAATCAAAAAAGACTATATAAAAGCTTGGGCTAATAGAAATGAGTCTAAATTTGAGCTTTTGCTTAAAGAAAATCAAATGCAAATTAGAGCTTTAAAAATGGATGATGATTTTCTGAATACTTTTATGCGTCAAAATGTTTTTGAAAAAGGCGAGTTTAATCTTTATGTAGATGGTAATAGTACTGATTTTTTTAAAGGCAAATTTTTATTTAAAGATACTTATTTAAAAGATTTAAAATTTCATCAGCAACTCTTAAGTTTTATTGATACAATACCTAGTTTGATTTTATTTAAAGCCCCAACTTTTAATGAAAAAGGTTTTAGTGTAGAAAATGCTGGTATAAGTTTTAATCGCAAAAAAGATCTTTTTGAAATAGATGCGCTAAATTTTAATGGTGATAGTGCAGATATTTTAGGTCAAGCTAAAATCAATTTAAGAAGTAGTCAAGTGGATGGTTTATTAGAGCTTAGAACGCTAAAATCAGCTAGTTCGGTTATTTCTAAAGTTCCAATTATCAATCAAATTATATTAGGCAAAGACAGGCAAATTAGCACACAAATTAAACTAGGTGGAACAATTGATAATCCCGAGTTTAAAACTCAACTTATCGCACAAAGTTTGCAACTTCCTTATCATTTGATAAAAAATATTTTTGAATTACCGACAAATTTAGTTAAATAATACCACAAAGGAGCTAAGATGAAAATTACCATCATAGGAGCAGGAAATGTCGGTGCAAGCATTGCTTATGCTTTAATTTTAAGAGAATTAATAGATGAGATTATATTGATTGATATTAATAAAGACTTGCTTTTTGCTAGAGAATTAGAACTAAGTCAAAGCATAGCCGCTTTTAATTTTGATATTAAAATAACTTGTACGGATGATTATACATACTCAAAAGATTCTCAAGTGGTTATTTTTAGTGCAGGTGTAGCTAGAAAAGAAGGTCAGAGTAGAGATGAGCTTTTTGTTATTAATTCTAAAATTATGCTTGAGTGTGCAAAAAATATTAAAAAATTTAACAACGATCCTTTGTTTATCATAGTAAGCAATCCTGTAGATTTTTTACTCAACGCTCTTTATGAAAGTAAATTATTTTCATTAAAAAAAATCATTGCTATGGCAGGTGTTTTAGATAATGCTAGATTTAAATACGAAGTGAGCAAAAAATTAGATATAAAAACTTCTTATATAGATACTAAGCTTATAGGTTTTCACAATGATAGTATGGTTTTGGTAAAATCTCAAAGTAAAGTGCAAAATAAAGCTTTAAGTGAAGTCTTAGATAAGCAAGATATTGTTCAAATTGAACAAGAGGTTAAAACCGGTGGTGCTAAAATTATAAAATATTTAAAAACTTCAGCCTATTTAGCTCCTGCTAGTGCTTGCGTGAGAATGATAGAGGCTTTAAAAAGTGGAGAATTTTTACCAGTATGTGTGATTTTAGATGGAGAATATGGCATAAGAGAAAAAGCTTTTGGAGTTATGGCAAGGATTAGTCTTGATGGGGTGCTTGAAACTTTAGAATTAAAATTAGACAATCAAGAACAAATTGCATTAGAAAATTCTTTTATTCAGTATAATTATAAATAATTTTTTAGGAGTTTTTTACTCCTAATGTTACTTTGTGTTATAAAATCTTATTAGTTTTATTTTATCTTTTAAATAATATTTAATCATGCTATAAATTCGCTATAATAAAAAGTTTGTTTTAAAAATAATTTTTAATAAAAAATCATTAGAAAATTACAAAAAACTAGAAAGGAATATTAATGATTGCTCCAGAGAATACACCAGTTTGGGTTGATGAAGCAAGATGTAAGGCTTGTAATATCTGTGTTAGCTATTGTCCAGCCGGAGTTTTAGCAATGAGAGATGAAATCAGTGCAGTTTTAGGACAGATGATAGAAGTGGTTCATCCTGATTCTTGTATAGGCTGTAGTGAATGTGAAAGTCACTGTCCTGATTTTGCGATCTTTGTTGCCAAAAGAGATGAATTTAAATTTGCAAAGCTTACGCCAGAAGCTAAAGAAAGAGCACAAGCTGTTAAAGAAAATAAATACAAAAAACTAAATGCATAGGAAAACAAAATGAGAGAAGTTATATCAACAGGTAATGTTTTAGTAGCCAAAGCTGCGATTGATTGTGGCTGTAAATTTTTTGGTGGTTATCCAATTACCCCAAGTTCTGAAATAGCACATGAACTAAGCCATATGTTACCAAAAAATGATGGTACTTTTATACAGATGGAAGATGAAATTTCGGGTATTAGCGTGGCCTTAGGTGCTTCTATGAGTGGAGTAAAATCCATGACAGCAAGCAGCGGACCGGGAATTTCTTTAAAAGCTGAACAAATTGGTTTGGGTTTTATAGCTGAAATTCCACTAGTAATTGTAAATGTTATGAGAGGTGGTCCTTCAACTGGTCTTCCAACAAGGGTTGCGCAAGGTGATTTATTTCAAGCAAAAGCTCCAACGCATGGAGATTATGCAAGTATAGCTTTAGCTCCTGCTTCATTAGAGGAAGCTTACACTGAAACTATTAGAGCTTTTAATTTAGCTGAAAAATACATGACTCCAGTATTTTTGCTTTTAGATGAAACCATAGGACACATGAATGGTAAGGCAAAATTACCTGATTTAGAAGAATTAGAAATTATCAACCGAAAAAAATTTACGGGTGATAAAAAAGATTACAAACCTTATGCAGCAGGTGAAAATGAAGCTGCCACATTAAATCCTTTCTTTGAAGGTTATCGTTATCATATCACAGGACTTCATCATGGAGACATAGGCTTTCCAACAGAAGATGGAGCAATAGTAGATAAAAATATCAAAAGATTATTTGGTAAAATCAAAAATAATACTAATGAAATTTGTACTTATGAAGAGTTTATGTGTGATGATGCGCAGTTTTTAATCATCGCCTATGGTAGCGTTGCAAGATCTGCTAAAGAAGCTATTTTAAGACTTAGAGAAGAGGGTTTAAAAGTAGGGCTTTTTAGACCTATTACCCTTTATCCAGTAGCTGAGAAAAAAATAGCTCAAGTAGTATCTAAATTTGAAAAAGTTATGGTAAGTGAGCTTAATATGGGGCAATATTTAGAAGAAATTCAAAGAGTAAGTAAAAGAGATGATTTTATTAGCTTGCACCGTGCAAATGGTCGCCCTATAACCCCAAGTGAAATTATTGCTAAAGTAAAGGAGAATATATAAAATGGCTTTTAATTACGATGAATATTTAAGAGTAGATAAACTTCCAACACAATGGTGCTGGGGTTGTGGGGATGGTGTTGTTTTAAAAGCTATTATTAGAGCTATTCAAAAACTTGGCTGGAATATGGATGATGTTTGTTTAGTTTCTGGTATAGGTTGTAGTGGTAGAATGAGTTCTTATGTAAATTGCAATACAGTCCATACTACTCATGGTCGAGCTATTGCTTATGCAACAGGGATTAAACTAGCAAACCCTAAAAAACATGTAATCGTAGTAAGCGGAGATGGCGATACTTTAGCAATTGGTGGAAATCATACCATCCATGGATGTAGAAGAAATATAGATTTAACTCATATTTTAATCAATAATTTTATTTATGGTCTTACAAATTCACAAACTTCACCAACTACCCCACAAGGCTTTTACACTGTTACAGCTCAAGCAGGTAATATAGACCCAAATTTTGATGCTTGTGAGCTTACTAAAGCCGCTGGGGCTTCTTTTGTAGCAAGAACAAATGTTATAGAGGCAAATAAGCTTGAAAATATCATTTTTAAAGCTTTATCTCACAAAGGTTATAGTTTTGTAGATGTATTTTCAAACTGCCATATTAACCTAGGTAGAAAAAACAAAATGGGCGAAGCTGTAAGCATGCTTGATTGGATTAAAAATCGTTGTGTTGAAAAGTCTAAATTTGAACAATTAGACTATGAACAAAGAGCGGATAAATTCCCTACAGGAATTTTACACCAAGATGAAAGCAAAGCAGAATATTGTGAAGCTTATGAGGAAGTTAGAAGAGCCTTGAGAGAAAAAAGAATGGTTGATTTGGGAGTATTAAAATGAAATATCAATTAAGATTTTGTGGTGAAGGTGGACAAGGGGTTATCACTGCAGGTGAAATTCTAGCTAAAGCCGCCATTAAAGAAGGGCGTAATGCTTTTAAAGCTTCTACTTATACTTCTCAAGTTAGAGGTGGGCCAACTAAGGTTGATATTATCGTTGATGAAAATGAAATCTTTTTTCCTTATGCAGTAGAAGGTGAAGTTAGTTTTATGCTTTCAACTGCTGATAAAGGTTACCATAGTTTCAAAGATGGTGTTTGTGATGGTGGTGTTATAGTTATAGAGCCAAATTTAGTTCATCCAAGTAAAGAAGATTATACAAGATGGAAAATTTTTGAAATTCCTATTATTACTATAGCTAAAGAAGAAGTAGGGAATGTAGCTACTCAATCAGTCGTTGCTTTAGCTATAGCTGCTTATATGAGTAAATGTATTGATATTGATGCATTAAAACAAACTATGCTTGATATGGTACCTGCAAAAACTAAAGAGGCAAATGCAAAAGCTTTTGATTTAGGTATAGAATACGCTAAAAAAGCACAAGTAGTTTCTTGATTTACAAGAAACTCTTTCTTGTAAAATAATATTTATTAAATTATCGTTATAATATTTTCCATTTTAAGCAAAAAGGTAAAATAATGAAAGAGCTAAATGGCTCGCAAATGATTTGTGAAGCATTAAAAGAAGAAAATGTTAAAGTAGTTTTTGGTTATCCTGGTGGTGCGGCTTTAAATATTTATGATGAAATTTACAAACAAACTCATTTT
Organism: Campylobacter sp. IFREMER_LSEM_CL1890; assembly: GCF_025772045.1. Taxonomy (NCBI): domain Bacteria; kingdom Pseudomonadati; phylum Campylobacterota; class Epsilonproteobacteria; order Campylobacterales; family Campylobacteraceae; genus Campylobacter; species Campylobacter sp. IFREMER_LSEM_CL1890. The sequence continues at coordinate 12,991 of NZ_JAKMRK010000005.1, forward strand.
AAACACATTTTAGTCAGACACGAGCAAGCGGCCTTACATAGTGCTGATGCTTATGCTAGAATGAGTGGTAAAGTTGGTGTGGCAGTAGTTACAAGTGGACCTGGTTTTACTAATACAGTTACAGGTTTAGCTACTGCTTATAGTGATTCTATACCTTTGGTTTTAATTTCAGCTCAAGTTGCAAATTCTTTAATAGGAACAGATGCTTTTCAAGAAATCGATGCTATAGGTATTTCAAGACCTTGTGTAAAGCATAATTATTTAGTAAAAAATATCGAAGAATTACCTAAAATTTTAAAAGAAGCTTTTTATATTGCTACAACAGGTAGAAAAGGGCCTGTGCATATTGATATACCTAAAGATGTTACTGCTGCTATGGGTATATGGCATTATCCTAAAGAAATTTCTATGAAAACTTACAAGCCAACCTATAAAGGAAATATCAAGCAAATTAAAAAATTAGTAAGTTTGATTAAAAATGCTCAAAAACCTTTATTTTACCTAGGTGGAGGTTGCATAGCTTCTAATGCTAGTGACGAATTAAGAGACTTGATTCATTTTTGCCAAATTCCTGCAGTTGAAACTTTGATGGCTCTAGGGATTTTAAGAAGTGATGATGAGCTTAATTTAAAAATGGCAGGTATGCATGGAAGTTATTGTGCAAATATCGCTTTAAGTGAGTGTGATTTGCTCATTGCTGTGGGTGCTAGGTTTGATGATAGGATTACTGGTAAAACAAGTGAGTTTGCTAAGGGTGCAAAAATCGTTCATATTGATATAGATCCAAGCTCTATTTCTAAAATCATCGAAGCGCATTTTCCTATAGTTGGGGATATTAAAAGTGTTATTTTAGATACCTTAGAAGAATTAAAAAAAGAAAGTTTTGACAACACAAAATACCAAGAATGGTTTAAAACTTTACAAAACTATCAACAATTATATCCTTTAATCTATGAAGATAGCGATGAAGTTTTAAAACCTCAATGGGTTATAGAAGAATGTGCTAGATTAGCTCCTGATGCAAGGATAATTACTGATGTAGGACAACATCAAATGTGGGTAGCGCAATTTTATCCTTTTAATTATGCAAGACAACTTGCAACAAGCGGTGGGCAAGGAACTATGGGGTATTCTTTACCGGCTGCACTTGGGGCTAAATTAGCTGTGGGTGAAGAAGTGGTGGTAAATTTTGTAGGCGATGGTTCTTTTTTAATGAATATACAAGAGCTAATGACAGCAAGTGCTTATGGAATCAAAGTGATTAATATTATTTTAAATAATTCTTTTTTAGGTATGGTAAGACAATGGCAAAGTATGTTTTATAAAGAAAGATTTTCTAATACAGATCTAACAAGTCAACCTGATTTTGTTACTATTGCTAAAGGTTTTCATTGTGAGGGTTGTAATGTTTTTAATAAAGAAGAATTTCAAAAAGCTTTTAAAGCAGCCTTAGAATCTAAAAAAACTTGTGTTTTAAATGTAGCTATAGATCGTTATGAAGATGTATTACCTATGGTACCTGCGGGTGGAGCTATTTATAATATGATTTTACCTAGCTATAAAAACAAGGATAAAAAATGAAAAGAAGAGTAATTTCTGTCATTGTATTAAATGAGCATGGGGTATTATCACGCGTTGTCGGGCTTTTTTCAGGACGCGGTTATAATATAGAATCTCTTACGGTTGCTCCACTTGATGATAAAGAATTCTCAAGGATAAATATCGTTACTTTAGGCGATGAAAAAGTTTTTGAGCAAATCATAAAGCAACTTCATAAACTCATACCTACTTATAAGGTAATTGATTCTAGTGATTTTATAGAAAAAGAAACAGCTTTGGTAAAGATTGCTTTAAATGAAAATTTTGCAGGTTTAGATGCCATATTAAAAGCTTATAATGGCAGTGTAACTTATAGTGATGGTGAGTTTATTATAGTAATGGCAAGTGATGATGCAAAAAATATTGATAACTTTTTAAAAACTATGAAAAAGTATAATCCTATTAGTGTAGTTAGAAGTGGTTCTATTTTAATGGAGGTAAAATGAAAATTAGTGAAATTGCTAAATTTTTAGGCATAGAATATTGCGGAGATGATATAGAAATTACAGCTTTAAATTCATTAAATAATGCAAGTTTTACTGAACTTAGTTATTGCGATGGAGAAAAAAACTCTAAAAAAATTGCAAGTAGTGGAGCTGGGGCTATATTAGTCTCAAAAGAATTTGAAAATTTAGTTTCAAAAGATTGTGTTAAATTGGTTGTTGATAATCCACATTTATCTTTTGCGCTTTTAAGTAAGCTTTTTGCTAAACCTTTAATTTCTAGTGAAAAGAAAAATTCCAAAATCGCTAAAAGTGCCAAGATTATGCCAAATGTTTATATTGGAGAAAATGTCCAAATAGCTGATCATGTAGTGATAATGGCAGGAGCTTATATAGGCGATAATGTAAGTATAGGTGAATATACTACAATCCATCCAAATGTTGTGATTTATAATGACACTAAAATAGGTAAAAAATGTCATTTACTGGCAAATTGTGTTATAGGTAGTGATGGTTTTGGCTATGCGCATACAAAAAATGGCGAGCATTATAAGATTTATCATAATGGAAATGTTATTTTAGAAGATTTTGTAGAAGTTGGAGCTTGCACGACTATTGATAGAGCAGTTTTTGAAAGTACTATCATAAAGCAAGGCACAAAGATTGATAATCTTGTTCAAGTAGGGCATAATTGTGAAGTAGGGGAGAATTGTCTTATAGTAGCTCAAAGTGGAATTTCAGGCTCAAGTATTTTGGGTAAAAATGTTACTATGGGTGGACAAAGTGCTACAAGTGGGCATTTAGAAATAGGAGATTTTGCCACCATAGCCGCAAGAGGCGGGGTCACTAAAAATTTAGAAGGTGCTAGGGTTTATGGTGGTTTTCCTATTATGCTTCAAAAAGATTGGTTGAAATTTCAAGCAAAAATTATCACAGCTTTTAGGGATAAACATGAGTAAAAAAATATTTAAAACTATAGAATTACATGGCAGTAAAAGTGGAGAAATAAGTCTTTGCAATCTTTCTAATCCTTATGGTATAGGAAGTAATGATGTCTTAAGTATAGGTGTGGCTTTAAAAAAGGAAAATGGAATAGATTGGAAAGTTCATATTCCTTATGAAAATTTAAAAGATCTTATTCAAGCACTTCAAGAAATAGAAAAAAGCAAAGCCTAGTTTAAAAACTAGGCGTATTTAAATCCCGTTTTCTTCCTGCACTAATAATTAAAACAAAATTAAGTGCAATCAAAACATACACAAAAGTTGGTATAGGAAAAGCATCGCCGTTTGCATAAGAATGAAGTCCAGAAAGATAAAAATTCACTCCAAAATAAGTCATTAATATGCTATAAAAGGCTAAAACACTAGCACTTGCAAATACAAAAATAAAATAAGTTTTAAAAATAAATCTTAAGTGCAATACCATAGTATAAACTACAATAGAAATCAAAGCCCAAGTTTCTTTTGGATCCCAACCCCAATATCTTCCCCAGCTTTCATTAGCCCAAACTCCGCCTAAAAAATTTCCTATTGTAAGCATTGCAAGTCCTATTATCATAGACATTTCATTAACACAGTGTAATTTAATGATGTTTAAATCTATATTTTTATTTTTACCCCTTAAAGCAAAAAGAATTAAACTCAAAATCCCTATAATAAAACAAAGTGCTAAAAATCCATAACTTGCTGTTATAATAGAAACATGAATATTAAGCCAATATGATTTTAAAACAGGTACTAAATTCCCAATTTGAGGATCCATAAAGCCAAGATGAGCCACAAAAAGTGAAATGCCTGCTAAAAAACTCGCACCACATAAAGCCAAGAGTGATTTTTTAAAAAATATCACAGCGCTCATCGCACAAGCAAAAGCTATACAAATCATGCTTTCATAAGCATTACTCCAAGGAGCATGCCTACCTACATACCAACGAATGATTAAAGCTAGTGCATGTATGATTGCACATATACTTAAAATGATGTAAAAAAATCTATATACAAAAGTCGACAAAGAGATATTTTTTAATATAGTATAAAAACTTAAAAAGAAAAACACTAATGCAAAGCTAATATAAACAAAAGTTAGATTATCAAAGATATTGTAATGATTAAGCAGTATTTCAAGATCTAATCTTTCTTTTGGCGGTAAAACACTACTTCCATAGTGATTTTGAAAATCTTTTAAAGATTGCAAAAATTCATTTGCATCTTGCCATTGATTATTTTCAACACCATTGCGAACTTGTAAAAAATAGCTAACTAAAAGCATTTGTAAACGCTCTACATCTTCTTTTGCAAAAGGTAAAATTTGCACCGGAGAATACCACTTTAAACTTTGCTCATTAATATCAGGAAAAATAGTTAAAGCTTGACCGCTATAAATATAATATGCATGATTTATTTTTTCATCTAAGGCTAGTAAATCTTTATCGAAGTTAGTTCTTAGTGAGGGCTTTTTGCGGTTAGCTTCTTCAACATAATTACTCAGTTTATATACCCCATTATCAAACACATCATCAAATGCTATGTATTTTTCATTTATATCTGCGCCTATTAATTCTCTTAGCTTGCTTGTTTTTGTAGCTATCATTTTGATTTTTCTAAATTCTTTAGGATAAATCATCATTGCTAGAAAAATTTGATCATAGTGAAGATTTAAAAATTTTTCTTTTTGAGTGATTTTATAAACAAACTCCATTGCCAAAGTATCTAAAGGCTTGATTCTACCATTATGATCTTGCACAAGTAATCTTGCAAAATTTAAAGAATGTTCATAGGAATTCTTTTGCAAATTCGAGATTAAATTTAAAATTTCATTTTTATCTTCTTGTGCAAAAAGTGGAGTTTGTAAATTTGCAAAAAGCAAAATAAACAATACAAAACTTTGACCTTTTTTTAAATAAATGCTTAAACGATGAAATCTTGAGTTTTTATCAAATAAAACCCATAAAAATCCCAAAATCAATAAAGTATAACCTATATAAGTAGGGATTTTACCAGGATCTTTATTGACTGAAAGTATAGTGCCTTGCTCATCTTGATCATAAGAACTTTGAAAAAATCTATATCCACCATAATCAAGAACATTATTCATAAAAATATCATAATCTAGATTAATATTATTTTGCTTATCTATGATTTGAATTTTTGAAGTATAAGAAGATGGACTCATAGAGCCTAAATAACGCTCTAGTATAAAATCTTTTAAGTGTAATGCAAAAGGAAGCTTAATTTCTCTTGGTCCCCAATTGATAGTAAAATTTTTTTCCCGTAAGTTAAAATGCACTGCTTGTTTGTTTGTAAAATTTGGATTTAAGATTATTTGTGTATTTGCTTTTTGATAATTAATATTTAATTTTAAGCTAGCAGGTGTGATAGAGTCTTTTTGTGGAGTGTATTTGATAGAGCTTATGATTAATTTTTCGCCATTTAAGTCAATAGTTTTTTCAAAATGCTTTTGAGTTAGCGTGGTAAAGCTAATAGGAAATTCAAAACTAGCATTAGCATCAAAATCAGTAATTTTTATAAATTCTTCCCTAGTAACTATGGTGTTAGAGCTTTGATTTTCTCTTATATGCATTCCACCTTCTAAGCCAAAATATCTAGTAAGTCCAGCACCGATTAAAATCACTATAAAAGATAAATGCAAAAGCAAGATAGAGTATTTTTTCTTTTGAAAAAGCTTGTTGTGAAATATCACTCCGATTAAATTTAAACCTAGTAATAAATGCAACATATCAAACCAAGCATTATTATAAATTAAAGCTTTAGCTGCACTAATACCAAAATCATTTTCTATAAAGGTTGCCACAGCACAAGCTATGGCATATATACTCATTAGTAAAAAACTCATTGCAAAAGAAAAAAAATACTGCATTTTTAACCTTTAAATATTATTTTCTTTATAAAAATGTATGAGTTTTTGTGCTATGGTTGCTTCGTCTAAATTTTGATTTTCTTTTTGATTTAAAAACTCCATTGTAGCGCTTAGTCTTTTTGCGCTAATAAAACCAGGATAATTTAGCAAAGTTTGGCTGTTTTTGTTTAAAATTACAATAGTAGGGGTGGCTACTATATCATAAATACTAGAAAGTTCAGCTGTACTTAAGTCACTTTTATGGTTTTTATAAAATGTATGAATTTTTTTATAGCTTATATTTATATAATATGAGCTGTATTTGTCTTTTATAAGTTCTTGTATTTTTTTATCATTTTTAATTTCTTCTTTTAATTTATCACAATAAAGGCAGTGATTTGCGCTGAAAATGATTAAAATGTTTTTATCATCACTTTTTATATTTGTATTATCTTTAAATAAATAGGCTATTTCTTCATAAGATTTTTTATCTAAATCATTTGCTTTTTGCAAATTTTCTTTAGAAAATTGTGTACCGCTTGAGATTAAATTAGAATCAAGTTTTTCTTCATTAGAACAAGCTATAAAAAAAATACTTAAAAAACTAAGTGAGAGTATTGTTTTAAACATTTAAAATCCTTGAAAAAATTAGAAAAAGTCCTTATTCGCTATTATAGCGAATAAGGTTATAAGATAGTGTTAAAGAAAGTATAAAGCATTAAAAATAAAAATACTAAGCCAGTGATTAGCATTGCAAATCCTGCAAGTTTAGCTAGCCATTGATATGCTTTGAAGTTACTTTTATTTTCATATAAAGTGCTTAATTTTCCACTTTCTTTTAAGCGTTTATACCATACGCTTCTTTCTTGTTTAATCTCTTCTTCACTAATACTTCCTGAAAAAATCACCATATCCATAGGGAAGCGATCTGCTCTAAAATGCGTATTAAAGAAGTGAATTGCAAAAATAAATCCTGTAGCAAGTAAAGCTTCATCAGAGTGAAGTAGGGTTGCTAAGTTGATTGCTTCACCTGGTAAAAATTTACCAAAGAAAGCAGGAAACCATAAAATAAGCCCTGAAATACCAATGATAAACATACCCCAAAATACTGCTAGATAGTCAAATTTTTCCCAATAAGTCCAGCGGTCAAATTGCGGTCTTGGTCCAAAACCAAAGAACCATTTAAAATGATCTTTCATATCTTTAAAATCTTGCCAATTTGGCATTAAAGAATCAGGTCCAAAAGTAGCTTTTAAAACTTTCATAAAGCTTATTTTGCCAGTTATTGGATCCCTTGCTACATCACGGCGTTTCCAATTTACGATGATGATTTCTCCAATGTGAGAGAAAAATACTGCAAACATTACTATGGCTGAAATATGATGTATGGTTGCAGCGTTAATGATATCTCCACCCATTAAATCAATCATAGGTTTAGCCCATGCTGAATCATAGAATTTTTGCGGTAAGCCTGAGAATGCAAGACCCAAAAAGCTAACTGCCATAAAAAAATGCTGAATTCTATGGAAAGTGCTAAATCTTCTTACTCTTACTTTATCTTCATGTGCTGCTTTTCTTGCTTCTTTCCATTCTTTAGGATATTTTATACGCATAGCAATTAAACGCAAGCACCAAAGTATAGTATGGGCTCCAAAGAAAACAAATACAGAAATGACCAAAATAGTCATGAATATATAAGCACCATGTAATCCAGGATATTTTTCGCCATCACTGTGATCAGCATGTGCCATCCAATTTGCGAAATTTTCATTTGCATTTGGGTGGCATGATTTACAAGTTTGAACACGGTTAATTGGCGAGAGAGTTGAGCTTCTTTCGCTTGATTTTAAAATATTATGTTTTCCATGACAATCAGAACAAGTAGCAACACTTGGAGTTTCACCTGGAGTGCTTAAAAACATACCTTTACCATGAAAAGTCATATGAAAAGTTGCACTTTTTTGTTTATGACATTGTGTGCATTTTTGATCAACTAATTGTTTTTGTGAATAAATTCCTGAATGTTTTGGGGTAATATGAATAGAGTGACAAGTCGCACAAGATGGTTTTTCTTTTTTCTTTTGCATATCTTGAGCGGGTAAGAACTCTTGCACCCCATGAGCGCTTTTTGCTAAAGCATTGCTTGCTTTTTCATGACAAGTTGCACATTTTTGATTGATTAGGTTTTTATTTGCTGCAATATCAGCTCTAATGCCTTTACCTTTTTGAGCATGACAATCACGACAAGATGGGGTGTTGCTAAATTTAAATCTTGAGTGGATAGTGTCTTTAAATTCGATAATTTCTTTAGCTTTTTCCCATTTAACTGTGTCTATTTTTTCAACTTTTCTACCTGAAGTTACCCATGATTCTATACCATCAAGCATTACAACAGAGTTCTTATAGCCAAGTTCTATAGCAACTGCAGCTGCTTGAGAAGCTTCAAATCTAAAACGATTTAAACCATAAAATACTAAATTTGCATTTTTATTATTAGGTAATAAATTTTGCCAATTTTCCACATAGGTTGATATGGAATTAGGTATATAACCATTAGCTTGTCTATCTTGCTCTGAATTGACATCAAAAAAATAAGTATTGTTTTGATCTAGCATTTCTTGAGCTTGTGCTAAGCTAATGCTTTTTACACCTTCTATTGAGCCTATTTCTCCATTAGCTTCAGCAAAAATAAATCCTGATGGCATAAAAAGAGTAAAAAGCACAATAAAAAGTCGAGTAATTAAATTTTTCAAGACTAGCTCCTTATTTTAAGGAAGAATTTTTCATTCTTCCTTTGTTTTTATTTACCATTTAGGATATTTTGTGCTTCTTGGATATAAATTAAAGCTTCTTCTATGATTTTCTTAGAATAAGCAGGTCCATGAACACCCCAAGAACCATCTTTTTCTAGTCTATCAGCTATGGCTTGAGCTTGATTAGTTAGGCTTAATACTTTTGATTTTTGCTCTATTGAAAGTTTATTTTTTTCAGCAAAAGTTTTATCAATATTTGCTATGCCTTTTCTAATTTTCTCATATCCTTCTTTAACAGGGTTTTGCCACTGCATTACTTTATCATAAATCATTTCTTGATTGCTAAAGTGAAGTTTTTCAGGTAAGGTTGATTGTACAGGACTATGACAACCACTTGCACCAGGACCCATTAGGTTAATATCACTAAAACTAGTTCTACCACAACTCCACATTAAATCAAGGAAAAATCTACCTTCATCATCTCTAGCTATAGTCCAACCACCAACTTTAGGCGATCTTTCTTTACCTTCTGGTGGATTAAGTGTTTTTGCGGTTTTATCTACTTTGATATTCCAAATATGTGAAGCTCTAACATTATCAAATCCACCTTTATCAGGGTTTTGAACCGCTCCAAAGTTTTCGCAACTCATCATATTTGGCATGTGACAAGCTGTACAGTTATCTTTTGCGTGAATTCCACCTTTTTTGAAAAAGCTTGCTTGAGTTTCATGACAATCTTTGCAAGTTTTTTTAAGTTTTGTTTTAGTATAACCGCTTTTCCAATCATTAAAAGTTACTTCATGCGGATCATGACAAGTATTACATCTCATACCCTTATCGTAGTGTGCTGAAGAATACATTTGAGCACCTTCTGTTCCACACGCAGGACAACTTGATTTAAAATATGCGTTGAAAGGTTTTCTAGGATTGATTTTAGCATCGGTTTCATTATATGAAAATCTTTGATGACATCTTTCACAATTTGATGGCATGCCCGCACCTCTTGCTCCATAAAGATGTGCTCCAGCCCCATGGCATTCCTCGCAAGTAATGCCTTTTGAGATGGTATGTTTTTGAAGTTCTTTTGGATTACCCAGTGCTTTGTAAAATTCTTCCTTGCTTTTAAAGTCAAATTTAAAAGTATGACAGGTTTCACAATACGCAGTAGCAGGTTGGAAAACCGCTTTTTCTTTATAGGTTGCAGCATAAGAGTTTGTTCCCCATACTTGAGAGCCATTTCCTCCAAAATCTTCCATTTTAGTAGGAAAACCAGGTGCAAATGCAGCTATTTTTTGTGCCATTTCAGGGGTTAAAAACTCACTCCAAAGTCTTGAAAATTGATTGCCTCCAGCGGTTAATTTACCACTTAAATCACTCAAATTTCCATCTTCAACATGGTAAGTTCCACGCACAAGCCATCTATCTATAAAACCATATTTTGTTCTTGGTGTTCCAATGAGAGCATAAACATCATTTGGATAAATTCCATCGGGTAAAATAGTAGCTTGAGAATTATACATAGGTTTTTTCAAACCTTCAGCTCCACCAACTTCTTCCATTTCATGTGGAAAACGCACGGTTTTTGCATGACGAGAGCGCTCCCAAGAAGCATATTGAGCAGGATGGCATTCGCCACATTTTTTTGGACCCACAAATTTGTTTGGAAAATCCAAAAAAGATTCATAAGGCAAACGATAGGTAATAGAGGCTTGCTTTAAATCATGCTCGGCAGCAAATTTAGCTCCATTTTGATTTACAACCCAATTTTCAGTTCTATCACTATGGGTAAATTTACCCACTAAACGCCCTTCTTTTTCATATTTAAAAATAGGGTGATTTTTATAAAGATAATCAAAAAATGCATCTTCTTGAGCCACATAACCATCAAGGGTTCTAGGCTCTGAAGAAGCAAAAGCTTGTGTAGTCAAACTAATGCCCAATGCTAAACAAGCATAAGTGGCGACTTTAGCTAGTTTATGTTTCATAACTTCCCTTTCATGTAGTTTTGTTAAAAGATAAAAACACTCTTATTTATTATCTATTAACTTTTAAAACATAATTTTGACTATTTTTTAATAAAAATTAACTTAAAAATATAATTTATTAACTTTTTATTAATTTAAATAATAAAAATTATCATATAGAAAAAGAAGTTATTTGCTAAATATTAAATTCTACTAATAGTCCCTACTACCTTACCTACAATTAAAAAGTCTCCATTTTGATAATGAACATCTGCATAACTTAGGTTAAAAGAGTGTAAATAAACTCCGCCTTTATTGCTTTTAAAAATTTGTTTGATAAATAAACCATCTCTAGTATTTACTGCAAAAACTCCACCTTCTTTAAAGCTTTTACTTTTATCTACTAAACACAAAGAATCATCTTTGATTTCAGGCTCCATGCTATCGCCTATACAAGGGATGATATCACAATCTTTTGAGCCAAAAAAATCACTTAGTTTTTCATCTATAATCACTTCTGAAAAACTCACATTATCATTTAAAGCTCCACCTCCCATAGAAGCATTAACATCATAATATTTTAAGACATTATAGTTTAGATCAAGTGTTGGAGTATTGCTCTCAAGGGAATCTTCATAAAAAAATGCATTGATGTTGATATTTCTTTCATTTAAAAAATGAAGTATTTGTTTATAAGGTATGGAATTTCTAAATTTCATACTATAAAAGGTATCAGGATTGATATTTAGCATTTTGGCTACATCAGAATCTTTGGCATTTTTTATGCCTTCTTTTTGGAGTATAAATTTAAGCTTATCAGTAATTTCATTCATTTGCATAAAAATCCTTTTAAATAAAAAGTATTTTAGCAAATTTACTTTTATTTTGCAAGAATTCTTTTAAATTAAAAGATATTTAGCTTCCAAATTTATGGAAGCTAAAAATTATTTATTAGTCAGACTTTTGATGTATTGATCTACCATATATAAGCCATTGCCATTATCGCTTATGAGTTTGATTTTATCTACTATACCTCTAAAAAGCGCTTCCTCTTCGTGTTGTTCGCTTACATACCATTGTAGAAAATTAAATGTAGAATAATCTTTACTTGAAAGCATAAAATCTACAAGATTATTAATAGAAGCAGTGATACTTTGCTCATGCTCAAAAGTTTTTTCAAATACATCAAGTAATGATTTAAAATCACTATCAGGTTTTTTAACTTCTTTTAATTCTACTTTAGAATCAGTTTCATTTAAATAAGTGATGAGTTTTCTAGCATGATCACTTTCTTCTCTTGCATGCTCGAACAAAAACGCCCCTGCACCATCAAAACTATGCTCATAGCACCATGAACTCATACTCAAATACAAATTTGCTGCATACATTTCTTTATTAATTTGCTCATTTAATAAAGCTACTACTTCTTTTGAAAGCATTTTCTCTCCTTTTTTTAATAATGGATTTTATAATGATATATTTTAAAGTTTAAAATATCATTTAATTTTAACTTTTTAATAATTTTTCTATCTCATCATCTGGATCTTCTTTTATATAACAAGATAAATATTTCATAAATTTTTTAAAATTATTTTCACAACAAAATTCAAAATTACATTTATTTTCTCCAAATATGTCAATATATCTTTTCTTTTTACTACTTAAGTTTCTATTTGTATTTATTACATATATTGTGTAATTATTTTTATTTAATTGTAATGCTTTTTGAAAAAGATAAACTATGGACAAGTCACTTAAAGGAAAAGAAAAACCATAAATATAAATATTCTTTGCTTTGATTATCGCATTAAATGCTTTCATCCAAAGAGCTTGCATAATTGTATGGTTATAGTTGCTTGTTTTATCAAGTATAGGTGGAATAATTAATGGATGCATATCTATTTTTAACATATCTAAATAATATTCTGGTGCATGTTGATTATCATAAATATATATTTGACTGTTTGAAATAGAACGATTGTGATACCAATTAATAGAACCATGTAACTTTATAATTTCTGGTGTATGTTGTTTAAACAGATCATCCTTTAACGGAGTAAATACTCTATGATGGAGTTCTCTTCCTCTTGATGATAAACTATTAATTGGAAATTTATAAAAACATTCATAAAGAGTGTTTTTAGATAATATTTGTTCGAGTAATAAATCATAATTTAGCGTTATACAGGTACTTTTATTTTGATTGATAAATTTTGATAATATTTTAATGTCTTCATTATTTATATCTATACTTTTAACATTGTGTAAATTAATAAAAAAAGAATTAATTATATTTATCTTTTCAAGATAAGAAGCTTCATCTCTTAAAATTTCTTCCTTTGTTTTAAAGGGTAATGGTGCTATAAGATAAGTCAATAGTTGCTCTATATTTTCTTGATAAATTTTCTCATTATTATAAATATGTCCTTGCTCTATGAAATATTTTGATAATTCAGCAAGAGTAGGATAAGAATTATTTAGTGATTTTGAAAAACCTGCGCCGAAAAAGAAAACATCATTTTTGTTTTGCATAAAAAACCTTTAAATTTTATATTAATGATTTATAAAATAAGATATTTTAATCTATGATAATAAAAAAATAATTGAAAAATAATATTCTTTTGCTTAAAATTGTAAGTTTATTTATTATCAAAGGTTAAAAATGCAAGAATGGTTAAAGCTAAATGAAGAAATTTTAAAAAACAAAGTGCGTGAAGCGTATTTTTCAAAATTTTCTATAGTTGGTTCTAGTATTGATTTTATTGTCACGCAAAAGCACAAAGACTTAGGCGAGATTAATTTATTTTGGGCTGAAGCTAAGCAAGGCATAAGTGATATTAAAAAATCATTTGTTCAACTCATTATGACTATAAAAAATGGAAGTTTTCATACCATGCAAACACCTGCTTTAATAGGTGCATTTGATGCTGAAAAAATCGCATTTTTACCTTATTATAAAATTCAAGAAATTTTTTATCAAAATGATAGGGTTTGGGGTGTAGCAGCTAGCAAACACACAAGTGAGCAGTTTTTAAAACTTTTAAAAGAATTAGATGAAATTTTAAACGAAGCTTTGATTTTTTACTATGAAAAAAATGATGAGGAATTAAAAAATTTCATAAAAGAAAATTTAACAAACGAAAACATAAGCAAATTTAAAATCAACAAAAACAACTTTGTAAGCATATATCACAAATGGAGCAAAAGCGTAAAAGAAAGCATAAGTATAGATTGGGATTTAGCAAAGAAAAACGGCATTATCGATGCGGACTTTTACCTAGCTGATTTACTCTCAAATGAAAATCAAACCATAGTAGAAAAGCTTTTTGCTATCTTGAATAAAGATCATTATGAATTTAATGCCAAAAAGACAGATCTAGGCTCTATCGCTACGGAAAAAACGGGCTTTAAAGACAATCAAAAAGCACATAAAGATTTTTGGGCTATTTATGAGCGTCCGCCTTTGGAGGAATTTTGGGATTATATGATAGAGCGTAGGGATTTGCTTGTAGATCAAGACATTAGAGAAAGAAAGGGAGCGTTTTTTACTCCAAGAATTTGGGTGGATAAGGCTTGTGAGTATTTATCAAAGGCTTTAGGCAAAGACTATGAAGAGAAATACTATATATGGGACTGTGCTGGTGGGACAGGAAATTTGCTAGCAAATTTTACAAATGCAAAAAATGTTTTTTGCTCTACCATAGATAAAGCAGATGTTGATGTGATACATGAGCGTATAAAAAATGGTGCAAATTTATTTGAAAATCATGTTTTTCAATTTGACTTTTTAAATGATGAATTTTTTGATAAAGTAGATGATAAAGGCAATGTCATTTATAAATCAAAACTACCTTCAAATTTACAAGAAATTTTAAAAGATGAAAACAAACGCAAAAAACTCATCATCTTTATAAATCCGCCTTATGCAGAAGCAGGCGCCACATCAACTATGTCAGGAAGTGGAAAGCATAAAAAAGGTGTTAGTCTTGATAATTATGTTTATGAAAAATATAAAGATATTTTAAGCAGTGCTAGAAACGAACTTTTTGCACAATTTTATATAAGAATATATTGTGAGATTGATGGAACTGTGCTAGCCACTTTTTCTAAACTTAAATATGTAAATAGTTCTAATTTTTCTAAATTTAGAGAAACTTTTAAGGCTAAATTTTTGAAAGGCTTCCTAGCGCCTTCTTATACTTTTGATAATGTAAAAGGAAATTTTCCTATAGGATTTTTGATATGGGATATGAGCCAAAAAGATGAGCTTAAAAAGGTAAGACTTGATGTTTTTAATGAAAATGGAAATTTTTTAGGTAGGAAAAATTTTTATAACGATAAAAAAGAAAGCATAAACAAATGGCTTAGAAAATTTAATATAAAAGATAAAATTGAAAATATAGGGATATTAATGGCTGATGCACCTGATTTTCAAACACAAAATTTAGTAGCATTGCTAAATCAAAAAACAAATAGACATGGAATTTTTCAAAATATAAATCAATTAAATATTATCAATACGGGCTTATATTTTTCAGTGCGTCATGCTATAAAAGCTACTTGGCTAAATGATAGAGATCAGTTTTTATCCCCAAATGATTTATACAAAAATGATGATGAATTTAAAAACAATTGTCTTGCTTTTATGCTTTTTCATGGACAAAATCGTATAAGCGCAAAAGAAGGTATAAATCACTTCATACCTTTTAGCGAGAAAGAATTAGGCATCATTCAAGAAGCATTTAAGAGTGATTTTATGTATAAATTTATAAATGGCAAGATAAAAAATGAAGATGTTTTATTTGATGATACATTAGACAAGGTGGAATTTTCTAATGAAGCAAAAGAGCTTTTAAAAGCAGGCAAAGAGCTTTTTAAGTATTATCACACGCATAAAGAAAAGGCAGGGTATTTGGTAAATGCTTCTTTGTATGATATAAAAGAATTTTTTCAAGGTAGAGATGAAAAAGGCAAGATGAATATGCCTAGCAAGGCAAAAGATGAGCATTATAAAATTTTACTTAGTGATTTGAATTTAGCTTTAGATATTTTGGCTAAAAAAATCGAACCAAAAATTTATGAATATGGCTTTTTGAGAGAGTGATTAGCCAATACTAAAAGAAAATATGCTACCTTTTTGTGGGCTAGATTGAATTTTTAAAGAACTTTTGTGTAAAGTGAGTATTTTTTTAACTAAAAACAATCCTAGTCCAAAAGAATTGTTTTGGCTAGTATTGATTTTATAAAATTTTTTTGTGATTAATTTTAAGTATTTTTCCTCTATGCCTATGCCTTGATCTTGTATAGTAAATTCTTGGTTTTTAACTTCAATAAAAATATCTTTTTGACTATATTTTAGTGCATTGCTAATGAGATTAATAATAACTTGCTCAATGAGAAAAGAATCTGCTTTTATGAAAGTTTGCTCTCCTTGAATTTTAATCCTGCTTTCATTAAAATTTTCAACAATATTTTTACTTAAAGCATATAAATCAAAATTTTCTTTATTTAAAGATGTGATATTTAAATTAAAAACAAAATTTAGTTTGTGTGTTAGTTGGTTGATTTTTATGCTTTGCTTGTGAATTTTTTCAAGCATAAATTTTTTCATAGTTTCATCATTATGTTCTTTTTCTAAAGATTGCAAACTTAAATTTATAACACTTAAAGGATTTTTTAACTCATGTGAAATAGCACTGATTAAATTTGAAAGTTGAGTGTTTTTCATTTTAATTTTTTTGGCTTGTTTTTTATTTTGTAATTCTTTCTCATAAAATAATTTTTTTATTTTTAATAATCTTAAATTTAAAGAATTTAAATCATAAAAAAAGTTCTTTGTAAAATGAAATTCTGATTGATTCTTTATATTTTTAATAAACAAAAGTAATTCTTGAAAGTATTTTTTAAAAAAGTTAAATATAAAAATATATATTGCAGTTAATACTGCTAAAAAAAGCAAAAAAATCAAAATATTTTTTATCCAAAAATCTTGTATTTTTGCGTTTATTTTTGGATAAACAATGATGATGTATTTATATCCTTCATATTGATAAGCTTTATAATAAATTTCTTTATTATTAAAAAATTCATGTGTAAAATCTGCGTTAAATTGATTTTTAAAAAAATCAAAATCATCTAAAGATGAGATGGTTTTTCCATCTTTTTTGATGATAAAATCTGCTCTTGTTTGTTGAGAAAATTCTTGAATGTTGTTTGTATTGAGTGTTTTTATAATGCTAAATTTTAATGTATCATTCAAGGTTTTTAATTTTTGCTCATAAGTGCTTTTTATAGTGTTGTTTATATATTGCTCATTAACAAAATAAAACAATCCTATAAAAAATATACAAAAACATATAAAAAATAAAGCAAAAAAATTTCTGATTTTTAACACAATTTATAACCCACCGAGCGCACTGAAATGATATTTTCTTTAATTTGTGGAATTTTTTGTTTTAATCTTAAAATAGCCGTATTGATTGTCTTATCGCTTGTTGTGTCATTTTTCCATACTTGCTCACTTAAAAATTGACGGCTTAGAAGTTGATTTTTGTGATTAAAAAAACACTTGAGTAATTCTACATCTAGGGTTGATAAATTTTCAAATGTATTTGTTTGATAAATTAATTTTCTCTCTTCTATATATAAAGTAAAATCTTGATAAGAAATTTGTTCTTTTGGAGTTTTATTTCTTTTAGTTACGGCTTTGATTCTAAATAAAAGCTCATTAAAATCAAAAGGTTTGCATATATAATCATCGCAGCCTTGCTCAAAACCTTCTAAAATATCTTTTTGTAAAGTCTTTGCACTAAGAAAAATCACAGGCTCCATATAACCTTTTTTTCTTAATTGTTTTATCATCTCTACACTATCGCCACTTGGTAAATTTCTATCCATGATGATTAAGTCTATTTCATTTGTATCTAGAAAGGTTTCTAAGTCAAAAAAATCAAAATAATTATAAATTTTTATATTTTCTTGACTAAGTCTTAAACTAATTAACTCATTTAAATCTTTATCATCTTCTATCAAAATAACATTTAGCATATAAAATTATATCAAAAAATACATGTATCCAAAATGTTTCCAAGTTTTTTTAAATTTTCATTACTTTTTTAAAACAAGGAGAAAAAATGAAAAAACTTTTGGCTTTAAGTGTGGCTACCTTTGTTAGTTTAAACGCAGCAGAATTAAAAATAGCAGGTTCATCTACTGTCTATCCTTTTACTTCTTTTGTTGCTGAAGAGTATGCTTCTATAAAAAATACAAAAACACCTATAGTTGAAAGTCTTGGCACAGGCGGTGGTTTTAAAGTGTTTTGCGAGGGAATTACTGATATTTCTAATGCTTCAAGAGCAATCAAGCCAAGTGAATTTGAAACTTGTAAAAAATCAGGTGTGAGTGATATAGTCGGGATTATGATAGGTTATGATGGCATAGTTTTAGCTCAAAATAAAATCAATGCTCCATTAAATATAAGCTTACATGAGTTATTTTTAGCTTTGGCCAAAGAAATTCCACAAGATGGAAAATTAGTCCCAAATCCTTATACAAATTGGCAACAAATCAATAAAAATCTACCAAATAGAAAAATTACAATCTATGGTCCTCCATCAAGTTCAGGAACAAGAGATAGTATAGAAGAGCTTGTAATGGTAGATATTTCTAAAAAAATTCCTGAATATAAAGGTGCATATAAAACTATACGCCAAGATGGAGCATTTATACCAAGCGGAGAAAACGATAATTTAATTGTTTCAAAACTTTCTGTTGATAAAGAAGCTTTTGGGCTTTTTGGATACGGATTTTTAGCTAGCAATGATGATAAGATTAATGCAGTTGATATTGATGGTGTAAAAGCTGATGAGAAAAATATATCTGAAGGAAAATATAAACTAGCTCGTTCTTTGTTTATATATATAAATGCTAAGAAAAATCCAGAAGTATTTGAATTTGCAAAAATTTATATGAGTGATGATTTAGCTAAAAGCGGAGCAGAATTAGAAAAAATAGGATTAGTTCCTTTGGATGAAAAAACATTAAAACAAACCCAAAAACATATAGAAGAAAAAGGTTTATTAACTGATGAGCTTGTTAAAGCAGGGAAAGTTTTTTAATTTTTAGGATGAAAAATTGATAAAAGAAAAAATAATAAAATTAACGCTTTTTCTTTGTGCTTTTGTTAGCGTAGTAGTAAGCTTTGCTATTATGCTAACTATTTTAATAGAGGCATTAAAATTTTTTCAAAAAGAAAGCGTATTTACTTTTTTATTCTCAAGTCAGTGGGCAGCAGATGCTGCATTTGTAGGTGCTGATGGAAGTAGCAAGCATGGGGTTTTTGGTGCCTTGAGTTTATTTTGGGGAACTTTTTATATTTCATTAATAGCAATGCTAACAGCCTTACCTTTAGGTGTAATGTGTGCTATTTATCTTGGAGTATTTGCAGGTAAAAAATCTAAAAACTATTTAAAACCTATTTTAGAAATCATAGCAGGAATTCCTACTGTAGTTTTTGGATTTTTCGCAGCCATAGTTGTAGCTCCTTTTATAGTGTGGTTTTTTTCTCTTTTTGGTATAGAAGCTAGTTTTCAAAGTGCCCTAGGTGCAGGTTTTATCATGGGTATTATGATAGTTCCTATAGTGGCTTCACTCTCACAAGATTGTATTGAAGCTGTAAGTTTAAAAAGGATAAACGGAGCTTATGCTTTAGGTATGACTAAAAAAGAAGTCGTTTTTGCAGTAATTTTACCAGAAGCAATGCCAGGTATAGTTGCAGCTTGTCTTTTAGGACTTTCAAGAGCTTTAGGTGAAACAATGATTGTTGTTATGGCTGCTTCATTGCGTCCAAATTTAACAATGAATTTTTTAGAAGATATGACAACAGTGACTGTAAAAATAGTAGAAGCATTAAGTGGCGATCAAGCTTTTGATAGTTCTTTAGCTTTAAGTGCATTTTCTTTAGGGCTTGTGCTTTTTATTATTACATTAATCATTAATATTTTTAGCGTTTATTTGATAAATCGCTTCCATAAAAGGAAAAATTTATGAAAAAACTTTTTAAACAAAGAAAAAAAGCTTCAAAAAATTTCAAAAGATTCTGTAAAATGGGGCTTTATATAAACCTTATTTTTCTTTGTATTTTTTTATCAAGCGTAGGGTATCTTGGGATAGGAGCTTTTAAGCAAACTTACATTTATGCCCAGGCTGATAGAAATAGCCCTTCATATGAGCTTTTATCGCGTGCTGAACAAAGGAAAATAAGAACAGGTCAAATCAAAGAAAAATCTTGGCTTTTAGCAAATTCTGAAGTTGATCAATATATGAAAAAAAACTACAATAAACTAAGCGATGAACAAAAAACTTTAGTTGATGAATTAGTTCAAAAGCAAGAAATCAAACTAAGTTTTAACACAAATTTTTTCCTTAATGGAGATTCTAAATCACCTGAAAATTCAGGAATCTTTGCTTCTGTGGTTGGAACTTTACTTGTGATGATAGTATGTATGGTTGTAAGTATCCCAATAGGAGTTGGGGCAGCTATTTATTTAGAAGAATTTGCTCCGCAAAATGTATTTACGCATTTTATAGAAGTGTGTATTAATAACCTTGCAAGTATTCCTAGTATTTTATTTGGACTTTTAGGACTTGGGGTGTTTATTAATCTTTTTGGGATGCCTCGTTCTAGTGCTTTAGTTGGAGGATTAACTTTGGCTATTATGAGCTTACCTATTATTATTGTTTCAACTAAAGCTGCCTTAAAAAGTGTGGATATTAATATGAAAAATGCAGCATATGCTTTAGGCATGACTAAAATTCAAATGATAAAAGGCATTATGCTACCTTTGGCAATGCCTATGATTTTAACAGGTTCTATTTTAACTTTAGCTCAAGCTATTGGTGAAACCGCACCTTTGATGATTATAGGTATGATAGCTTTTATACCTGATGTGGCAAATAGTGTTTTTGCGCCAACAAGTGTTTTACCTGCTCAAATTTTTTCATGGTCAGCTATGCCAGAGCGTGCATTTTTAGAAAGAACAGCAGCAGGGATTATAGTGCTTTTATCTCTTTTGGTGATTTTAAATTTAGCAGCAATACTTTTAAGAAGATATTTTCAAGGAAAATTAAAATGATAGCAAAAACAACAAATCTAAATTTATTTTATGGTAAAAAACAAGCTTTATTTGATATTAATATGGAAATTCAAAAAAATAAAATCACAGCTTTAATAGGTGCTTCAGGCTGTGGAAAATCCACATTTTTGCGTTGTTTTAATAGGATGAATGACAAAATAGCAAAAATCGATGGTCTTGTTGAGATTGATGGAAAAGATGTTAAAAATCAAGATTTAGTCGTGCTTAGAAAAAAAGTTGGAATGGTATTTCAACAACCTAATGTTTTTGTAAAAAGCATTTATGATAATATTTCTTATGCTCCAAAACTCCATGGGATGATCAAAAACAAAGATGAAGAAGATGCTTTGGTGGAAGATTGTCTTAAAAAAGTAGGGCTTTTTGAGGAGGTAAAGGATAAACTAAAACAAAATGCTCTAGCACTTTCAGGTGGTCAGCAACAACGCCTTTGTATTGCAAGAGCTTTGGCCATAAAGCCAAAATTATTACTTTTAGATGAACCAACTTCTGCACTTGATCCTATATCTTCAAGCGTTATAGAAGAGCTTATTAAAGAATTAAGTCATAATCTTTCTATGATCATGGTAACGCATAACATGCAACAAGGTAAGCGCGTGGCTGATTATACTGCATTTTTTCATCTAGGTGAACTTGTAGAATTTGGTGAAAGTAAAGAATTTTTTGAAAATCCAAAACAAGAAAAAACAAAAGCATACTTAAATGGAGCTTTTGGATAATTTTTATTTATTTAGAAATTTTGATGATATAATTAATCAAAATTTCTAAAAGGCTTAGCATGCTCATAAATCAAACCTATTTCATAGACTCTTGTGATGATGTAGAATTAAATATAAAAAGAGAAAGTAAGTTGGAGTTTAAACTTACATATGATGATGAAAAAGAAATTGAAGCTATCGTCTGTATTATACCTGGATTAGGTGGTGATTCAAATGAAATTTACAAAACAAAATTAGCTAACTATGGGGCACGGGAATACAATATTGCTGTTTTAGCTGTAAATTATCACTGTATAGGCAATCGTCCTCAAACAGGAGCAAAATTTTTTCTTGATAATATTGATAAATTTATTTTTAATACAAGTATAAATGCACTTAATATAAACATTCCTTATGACATACAAAAATTAAACAATTTTGATGAATTTTACCCTGCTATGGATTATGTCAACAAGCAAATCCAAAAAATGAAGAATAATTGGCAGTTGGATAAAAACTATTATCTTGATTTGAGTGTCAGTTTGCAACCAACTAAAAACGAATATCAAAATTTTGGTATTATGCAAGCAACAGATATACTAAATGCTCTTTTATATATTAGAAAAAATCCTCCTTTTAAAGTTATGGGGGGGGGTATAAAGCATATTTTAATAGGATCATCTCATGGTGGATATTTAGCAAATTTATGTGCAAAAATTTCTCCTTGGATTATCGATGCAGTTATAGATAATTCATCTTATGCAAAAACATGTTGGAGATTGATAGGTTTTGGGAAAGAAATTGATTATAGTGAGCATATGTGTTTTGGTACTTTCCATTTTTTTAATAATATAAGACTATGTTGTTACGATAAAACTTTTTGGACTATAAACAAGCAATCGCCGTATTATTTTTCACTTGGAAGAAGATTAATTAGAGATATACTAAACCAAAAACACTTAATATTGCAAAGTTCCTATCCTAAACCGGCATATATTTTCTATCATTCAAAATTTGATACAGCTATAGCTCCTTATGAAGATAAAAAAGAATTATTTTGTATTTTGGATAGCCTTGATTTTAAATATAGCTCATATGTTATAGATGATGAAAATCAAGTGGATGGAAAATTGATAAAAAATTTAGATCATGGGATGGGGATGTCTATTAAAACTTTAATAAATAAACACTTACCACAAATTCTGCAAGAACCTTTAAAAGATAAAACTTGTAAAAAAGAAATCTCATATAAGTGTGATGATTTAATATATACTTTTAAAGAGGAAAATGATCAAATTGTTTTAAGTATATCAAATTAAATTGACATTATTTATTTTATAAAAAGTAATTTTTAAGTAAAATTACTTTTTACTTTCAAAAGATTATTATCAAAAAGAGTATTTATGGCAAGCAAACAACTTTCACTCAAACATCTTAGTATGCCTATATTGCTTGAAATGTTTTTAAGATATTTTTCTTTGATTATCAACACCGTGATGGTTTCGCAGTATTCTAACTTTTTAGTTGGAGCCATGGGTGCGGGTAATCAAGTAGCAGATTTATTTATCATTATTTTTAGTTTTTTAAGTGTGGGTTGTAGTGTAGTGATCGCTCAAGCTTTAGGAGCTAAAGATTACACTCTAGCAAGAAAGGCAATTCATCAAAGTTTATTTTTAAATGCTTTGCTTGGTTTTGTGTGCGGAAGTTTGATTTTATGGCATGGAGAGTTTTTGCTTTATCTTTTACAAATTCCAAATGAGCTTTTAAAGAATAGTGAAATTTACTTGCACATGCTTGGAATTTGTTTGTTTTTTGACGCTATGGGTATAGTTTTAGCTGCTATTATTAGGGTGTATAATATGGCTTATTGGGTTATGTTTACTACCTTATTGATGAATGTTGTGATATTTATAGGAAATTTTTATGTATTACATTTTACCAAACTAGAGCTTTTTGGAGTAGGGCTTAGTAATATACTTGGGCGTTTGGTCGCCTTTGGTATGCTTGTAGCAATACTTAGTTTTAAACTCAAAATTCATCTTAAAATTAAAGAGATGATAAGTCTTGAAAAAGTGGTACTTAAAAAGATTTTTAACATTGGTGGTTTTGCAGCAGGAGAGCATTTGATATGGTTTATACAATACACCATAGCTTTTGCTTTTGTAGCAAGCTTGGGTAAAGAAAATTTAAGCGTTCAAACGATTTATTTTCAAATTTCTTTACTTATCATGCTAGTAGGGCAAGCTATAAGCGTGGCAAATGAAATTATCATAGGTAAATTAGTCGGCGCAAAATACTTAAATGTAGCCTATAAGCATACTTGGATAGCTTTATATTTTAGCGTGGTAGCAAGTGCTTTTGTAGCTTTGCTTAATTATGTTTTGCAAGATTTTACTATGGGTGTGGTAAAGCTTGAAGAAAGTTTAAAAGAGCTTATGATACCACTTTTTACTCTTTCAATTTTCTTAGAAATCTCAAGAACTTTTAATATAGTCATGGTGAATTCGCTAAGAGCAAGTGGTGATGCGAGATTTCCATTTTTAAGTGGAGTGGTGTTTATGCTTGGGGTTTCTTTACCGGTTGGTTATGTGCTTTGTTTTTATGCTGGACTTGGAATTTTGGGAGTTTGGATAGGTTTTTGTGCAGATGAGTTTTTACGCGGTATAGTAAATTCATATAGATGGAAAAGTAAAAAATGGCAAGGCAAAGCACTAGTATAAAAGGAATTTTAGAATTTAAAGAATTTCGTTTTGCTTTTGAAAAGAAAAAACTTAAATATCTAAGACTTAGGATAGACAGGGATTTAAATTTCAAACTTAGCATACCGCTATATTATGAGCAAAGAGATGTTTTAAGATTTTTAGAAAAAAATGAAAGTTGGATTAGAGCCAAAGAAAAAGAACTTTCTTTAAAAAGAGTAGTTTTAGCAAGTGATGAATTGTATTTTTTAGGTAAAAAATACAAGCTAGTTTTTAACGAAAATCATAAAAAAGTTCTTATAAAAAAAGATAAAATTTTTGCAAAAAATCAAAAGTCCTTAGATCTTTTCTTGAGGCGTAGTGCTAGAGTGATTTTTGAGTATTTTATAAAAAAATGGGAATTTGCTTTTGAAAGAAAGGTGCAAAGAATTTGCATCAAGGAAATGATTTCAAGATGGGGTTCTTGTAATCATCAAAAAGCATACATAAACTTAAATTTAAAACTTATGCAAAAACCTATAAAAGCTATAGAATATGTGATTTTGCATGAACTTACACATTTAATCTACCCACATCATCAAAAAGAATTTTATGATTTTTTATATAAATTTATGCCTGATTATAAAGCAAGAGAAGTTTTTCTAAAAAGTCTTATTTTTTAAGCTTTCCTTAGAATTAAAATTGTTATATTTATATTTTTAAAAATTTAATTTTAAGGTTTTAAACTTGCTTTTAGAAATTACTTTTGATTATAAATCTAAAAATGATATTTTTGAGTATTTGTTAGCTTATTATGCTAAAGATTATGTGTATGATTATGAGCAAAAAGATGAAAAAATCATCATTAAGATTAAAGGCGAAAAAGATGAAATTCAAGCCTTTTGTTCTAATTTAGAAAATATCAGCCATAGTGTTTTTTTAAACAAATTTGACTTAAAAGTTATAGAAGAAGATTTTACACCTATAAAAAAAGAAAAAGCTTTTACTCAAAGAAGTTTTTTAACAAGACTTAATGCAAATGCTTATACTAATGGCGAGCTTTTAGAAAATGAATGGGGTATTTTTGTAGAAGAAGAATTTAAAATAGAAGAAGAATTTATAAAAATCACTAAAGAAAATTTCTACGATAATTTAAAAAAAGCCTTGGAAAAATTAAAAAACAAAGAAAAAATGCATTTTAAAAGTCCAAAAGGAATATATGCTTTTGAAATTTTTAATGAAGCATTGGATGATTTTTTAATACCTTGTGACCCAAAACATATCAATGCATTTTTTTCTTGCAATAACGAGCAATTTAAAATCTTAGCAGGGGTTGAAAAGCCTCTAATGAAGCTTAAATTTAATGCTATTTTTAGACAAAATCATCAATTAAATCATGAATATTTTAAAATAAAAATATATGATAATCTTTTCTTGTTTGCTTTATGTTTTGAACTTGAAAAAGAAGGAATTAAGTTTTTAAATTTTAAAAAGCTAGAACATTTTGAAGATGATTTTGAAGTAGCTTTAATCGAAAATGAACTAGTAGTTTGTAGGGGTTATGATTATATTTTACCCGAGTTTAAAAATTTGATTTTTCAAAAAGAGGATAAAAATTTCGCAAGAATTTCTTGTATATTGTCTGATTTTAAAGACAAAAAGCCTTTGCTTTTAGAACTTAGCAAAAGAAATGATGATATTATCTTACTTGATAAAGAGCTAAATCTTTTAAAACTTTGCTTACCAAAAAGCTTTGATGAGTTTTATGAAACTATAAGTCAAGATGATGTTGCTAAGAGATTACTAGCTAATTATGAAAAAGAATTTATTCTTGTGCGAAAAGAACTAAATATGGCTAATAATTTTTTTAATCTTTTTGGCATGGTAGGGATGATTTTAGAGCTTGATGAAGACGAGAAAAAAGCAGCATTAGCACTTTTGGCCTTAGCAGATGAGAGTAAAATGGCAAAAGGTGTTAGAATAGATTTTAAGCTTAATGAGCAAAAAGAATTTGATTACACTAAAACACTAAGAAGCGTGATGAGTTTTAAGCTTGCTGGAGTAGAAAATCAAATCATAGCCTTAGGCGTTGTTGAGAGTTTGGCGTATTTTTTAAGAGATTTATTTGATGATTTAAAGGCTAAAGAACAAGTTGATTGTGCCGTGCTTAGTGGGAGCTTGTTTGAGCATAAAAGCCTTAGCAAAAATGTATTTAAACACATACCATTTTTTAAGTTAAGTGATGTCCCACTTTGGATATGAAATTCATATTAAAGGGCTAGTACAAGGCGTTGGCTTTCGTCCTTTTGTTTTTAACATAGCTAAAGAGCTTAATTTAAAAGGTGAAGTTTATAATAATAGCTTAGGTGTTGTTATAATCCTTGAGTGTGGCAATGATGATTTAAAAATTTTTAAAGAAAAACTTTTTGCTAATTTACCACCTTTAGCTAGGATAGATGATTTTAGCTTTTCTTATAAAAAACTTCAAAAAACTTATAATGAATTTATCATAAGTACTTCACAAGATAGTGAAAAATTTAGCCCGATTTTAAGTGATTTTGCTCTTTGTGAGGATTGCTATAATGAATTTTACGATGAGAAAAATCCGCGATTTAAATATCCATTCATCACTTGTACAAATTGTGGACCAAGATTTTCTATTATAAAAAAACTCCCATATGATAGAGTTAATACGACTATGGATGAGTTTAAAATGTGTTCTTTTTGTCAAAGCGAGTATGAAGATCCTACTAATCGTCGTTTTCATGCCCAACCACTCTCATGCCCAAAATGTAAAATTATTATTTTTTTAAAAGATAAAAATCAAAATATTTTAGCCAAAGATGAAAAAGCTTTTATCTTGCTTGCAAAGCTTTTAGAAGAAGGTAAAATCATAGCTTTTAAAGGTATGGGTGGGTTTCATTTAATTTGTGATAGCACAAATAAAAATGCTATAAATGAACTTAGAATACGCAAAAATCGCCCTAAAAAGCCTTTTGCTATCATGGTAAAAGATCTTAAAATGGCTCAAGAATTAGCTTTTATTAATGAAGCTGAAGCAAAACTTTTAACTTCAAATTTAAAACCCATAGTTATTTTAAATAGCAAAAATATCCATAAAAGCTTAGCACCAGATACCAATAAAATAGGTATTATGTTAGCTTATATGGGAATGCATTTAATGCTTTTTGAACATTTTAAAAAACCTATCATTGCAACAAGTGCTAATTTAAGTTCACAAAGCATTATTTATGAAGAAACAAAACTTTTAGAGCAACTTAGTGATGTGTTTGATTTTTATCTTGATTATGATAGAGTAATACACAACTCAAGCGATGATAGCATTGCTCAAGTTATTAGCGAAAAAACTATGTTTTTAAGGACTTCAAGAGGCCTTAACCCACTTTATATCAATACAGCAAGTATTTTTAATACAAAAGAAAATATTCTAGCTCTAGGAAGTGAGTTAAAAAACGAATTTGCTTGTTTTTTTAAAAATCAAATTTTCATTTCTCCTTATATAGGCGATATGAAAAGTTTAGACATACAAGAGAGATTTTTTAAAATTTTAACTTTCTTTCAAAACTCTTATAAACTAAATTTTGATCAGATTTTAAGCGATAAGCACCCACAATTTAACTATGTAAAAGAATTTAAAGATTATAAAAATTTTCGCGTGCAACATCACTATGCACATTTGTGTGCTTGTTTATTTGAACACAAAATTTACAAAAATGATGTTTTAGCCTTTGTTTTTGATGGAACAGGTTATGGAGATGATGGAAAAATTTGGGGTGGAGAGATTTTTAGAGCGAATTTAAAAAGCTATGAAAGGCTAAATCATTTTAAAAATTTCAAACTAATTAATGCAGATATTAAAAATATCGCAAATTTAGCTTTAGCTTTAATTTTTGATTTTAATTTAGAAAGCAAAGCTAGCGAGTTTTTAGCTAAATTTTCTCAAGTAAAATTAAATAATCTTAAAAAAATTCACACTCAAAGCTCTTTATATACGAGTTCTCTTGGTAGGATTATTGATGCTTTTGGCGCTTTTGCTTTTGATATACAAAAGCTTGATTATGAAGCACAAATTGGGCTTTTGATGGAAAAATATTATGATAAAAATCTTGATTATAGTTACAAATTTGACATCAAAGAAAAAGAAATTTGCTTTAAAAATGCTTTTTTGCAAGCTTTAGAAGATAAAGATAAAGTTAAAATTAGCACAGGTTTGCTTAATGGCATTGCAAATTTAATTATAGAATATTCAAAAGATTTTAAAGAAGAAGTGCTTTTATGTGGCGGAGTATTTCAAAACAAAACCTTACTTGAAATTTTAGTTCGAAAAAATTTTGCTTATAAAACTTCTTTACAATTTCCTTGCAATGATAGTTCTATCGCACTTGGGCAACTTGTACATTATTTATCTTTAAAAACTTAATAAAACTCATATTTTTTTAATACTTTTTTATATACAATAAAATAAAAATATAAAGGAAAGATTATGTGTAAAGATTGCGGCTGTTCTATTAATGGACATGAACATCATCATGATCACCATCATGAAAATCCAGTTTTAAAAGATGAAAAAACTATTAATGTTATTAGTAAAATTTTATCAAAAAATGATCATCAAGCAGCTCATAATAGAGAGCATTTTAATGAGTATAATACTCTTTGTATTAATTTAATGAGTTCCCCAGGAAGCGGCAAAACAACGCTTTTAGAAGAAACTATAAAAACTTTAAAAGATGATTTAAAAATAGCTGTGGTTGAAGGAGATTTAGAAACTAATAATGATGCAAATCGCATTATTAAAGCAGGAGGCTTAGCTCATCAAATTACTACAGGACAAACTTGTCATTTAGATGCTTTTATGGTGCATGAAGCTTTACATCATTTTAAACTTAGCGAACTTGATATAGTTTTTGTTGAAAATGTGGGAAATTTGGTATGTCCTGCAAGTTATGATTTGGGTGAACATTTAAATGTAGTTTTACTTTCAGTAACAGAAGGTAGCGATAAGGTGGAAAAATATCCAGTGATGTTTAGAAAGGCTGATTTATTAGTCATTACTAAAGCCGATTTGGCTCAACATTTTGACTTTGATTTCAAAGCAGCTTCTATGGCAGCTAAAAGGCTAAATCCTAAAATAGATATTATGATTTTAGATAGTAAAACAAAAACAGGATTTGATCTTTGGATAAATTATCTAAAAATGAAAAAGGAGCTTAACTAATGTGTCTTTCTATACCTTCTAAAATTTTAGAAATTGATGAGCTAAATTCAGCCATAGTAGAAACTTTAGGGGTTAAAAGAAGAGTAAGTTTGGATTTAATAAGTGAGCCTTTAAAAGTAGGCGATTATGTGCTTATACATGTGGGTTTTGCTATGGAAAAAATCGACACTCAAGCCGCACAAGAGAGTTTAAAAATTTATGCTGATATAGCAGAGAAAATGCAAAATGGACAAATCGATGAAAATGAAGGCGATATGGGGCTAAAAAATGGATTTAATTAATGATTTTAGAGATAAAGAAAGAATTTTAGCCCTAAAAGAACTTATTGCTTCTAAAATTACTAAGCCTATTAATATCATGGAAATTTGCGGTGGACATACGCATAGTATTATGAAATTTGGTTTGCCTGATTTATTGCCAAAAGAAATTAATTTTGTTCATGGCCCAGGCTGTCCTGTGTGTGTTATGCCAAGAGAGCGTATTGATGTGGCTTTAAAGCTTGCAAGTATGCCAAATACTATCTTTTGCGTATTAGGCGATATGCTTAAAGTACCAGGAAGTTATGAAAGCTTAATTGATCTTAGAGCTAAAGGGGCTGATATTAGAGCACTTTATACACCTTTGGATGTGATAGATATAGCTTTAAAAAACCCTGAAAAAAATATAATCTTTTTTACCATAGGTTTTGAGACAACTACACCTATGAGTGGGGTGATTATAGAAAAAGGTATAGCTTTAAATTTAAAAAATTTATTTTTTCATATCAATCATGTGTTGGTTCCACCCGCGGTAGAAGCTATCATGCAAGATGAAAATGTAAAAATTGACGCCTTTTTAGGGCCTTCCCATGTAAGCGTTATCACAGGATCAAATATTTATGAACCTATTGCTAAAAAATACAAAACTCCTATAGCAGTGAGTGGTTTTGAGCCAGTTGATATAATGCTTAGTGTGTTGAATATAGTAGAGCAAATGAATGCAAATACTTTTGAAGTTTATAATGAATATCACAGAGTAGTTAGCAAAGAAGGAAATTTAAAAGCTAAGGCTTTAGTGGAAAAATACTTTAAACCTTGTGATTTTGAATTTAGAGGTCTTGGAGTGATTGTAAATGGCGGGCTTTGTCTAAAAGATGAATTTGCACACTTAGATGCTAGCAAAGTGTTTGATTGTAAAGTACAAAGTAAAAACGAAAGCAAGGCTTGTATTTGTGGTCAAATTTTAAGAGGTTTAGCCAAGCCTTACGATTGTAAGGTGTTTGCAAAAGCTTGCACTCCAAAAAATCCCATAGGTAGCTGTATGGTTTCTAGTGAAGGAGCTTGCGCAGCTTATTATAAATACTATCAAGATAAGGCATAAAATGAAGCAAATTACTTTAGCCCATGGTGGCGGTGGCGAAGAAATGAATGCTTTGATAAGTGAAATTTTTTCTATTTTTGAAAATGATGTTTTAAAAGAAGCAAATGACGCTGCTATTTTAGATGATTTGGCTTTTAGTACTGATTCTTTTGTATTAAATCCTATCTTTTTAAAAGATATAAATATAGGAAAATTAGCAGTTTGTGGTAGCGTAAATGATGTATTAATGGTGGGAGCAAAACCACTATATTTATCATTAGCTTTAATTTTAGAAGAGGGTTTTGAGCTAGAAAAGTTAAAAATTATACTAAAATCTATAAAAGAAGAATGCGATAAAGCGGGAGTAAAGCTAGTTTGCGGGGATACTAAAGTTGTTCCTAAAAATAAAGGCGATGAAATATACATTAATACTTCATGTATAGGTAAAAATATACAAAAAATCAATACCAAAAACTTAAAAAGTGGTTGTAGTATCTTAGTTTCAAGGGATATTGGAGCTCATGGTTGTGCGGTTTTGGTTGAAAGAAATAATTTAGAGGCAAATATCCAAAGTGATTGTAAAAGCTTAAAAGATGAAGTTTTAACACTTTTAAATGCAAATATTTCCATAAAAGCAATGCGTGATACTACGCGTGGTGGGCTTAGTGCAGTTTTAAATGAATGGACTAAATTAAGTAATTTAGAGCTTTTAATATTTGAAGAAAAAATCCCAGTTTGTGATGAAGTTTTAGGGGTTTGTGAGCTTTTTGGGTATGAGCCTTATGAGCTTGCAAATGAAGGAACTTTTATTATTTGTGTAGATAAAAAAGATGAACAAAAAGCATTAGAAATTTTAAAACAATTTAATACTAATGCAGCTATTATAGGTGAAATCACAGCTAATAAAAAAGCAAGAGTGGTTTTAGAAAATGCTTATGGAGCAAAACGCATTTTAGAAGCTCCAAAAGGCGAGCTTTTACCAAGAATTTGCTAATGCATGAGTTAAGTATTACAGAATCTTTGCTAGAACTTTGTGAAGAATACGCTCAAGGAAAAGTTATTGAAGAAGTGCATGTTAAAATAGGGCGTTTAAGTGGGATTGAACCTCCACTTTTACAAAGAAGCTTTGAAACTTTTAAAGAAAATAGTCCCTTATGTAAGAATGCTAAATTTATTATACATATTCAAGAAGTAGTAGTTGAGTGTCAAAAATGCCATTTTAGTGGAGTGCTTGAAAATAATATCTTTTGGTGCCCAAAATGCGAAGATAAAGATTTAAAAATCATAGATGGGGAAGAGCTTTATCTTATGCAACTTGTTTTAAAAGAAAATAAGGATTTGGAAAATAATGACAAATAAGGAAATTATCTTAGGTGCGGGTTGTTTTTGGTGTACTCAAGCCGTGTTTGATGAAATCAAAGGCGTAGTTTATACAGAAGTAGGTTATAGCGGTGGTAAGCCAAATCCAAGTTATGAAAGCGTGATAAATGGTGATGGGAATATAGAAGTAGCTAAGATAATTTATGATGAAAAACAAATTTCATTAGAAAAAATCTTAGAAATTTTTCTCAAAATGCACGATCCAACAAGCTTAGATAAACAAGGAGCTGATGAAGGAACGCAGTATAGATCAGTTATTTTTTATCAAACTAATGAGGAGTTAAAAATTATTAGCAATTTTTTACAAAAAGCACAAAAATATTACGCTAAAGCCATAGTTACGCAAGTTTTAAAACTAGAAAAATTTTATAAGGCTGAAAACTATCATCAAAAATATTTTAAAAATAATCCTAGCCAAGCTTATTGTAGATTTGTTATTGCTCCAAAATTAGAAAAGGTTAATTGCTAATATTGTTTTTAAGTATTTTTGCAGTTAGATTTAAAAGCCTTTTGCAGGCTTTTAAAATTTAGTGGCAACCACAACCACCACATCCACAACTTTGACTAAAGAAATTTTCTAAAGCTTGCATATTAGGAAGTTCTGTTACTTCATTTACTAATTCTTTATAAGCAACTACGCCATCTTTAATTACAAACACTGCTCTAGCTAAAATTCCCTCAAGTGGACCATCAGCCATTAAAACACCATATTTTTCACCAAATTCTTTAGAAACAAAATCACTCGCAACAGTTAAATTATCTATACCTTCAGTTGAGCAAAAACGACCCATAGCAAATGGTAAGTCCATACTAACTACGATTACTTCTACACCACTTGCTGCTGCTTTTTTATTAAATTCCCTAGCTTCAGTTGCACATACTGGAGTATCAAGGCTTGGTACGCTGATAATAATTTGAGTTTTACCTTTTGGAGCAATTTCAACACCTGAAAGATCTTTGGCTTTTAAAGTGATATTTGGAGCCATGTCACCAACTTGGATGTTGTTTCCTTTTAAATTTACTTTATTTCCTTTGAATAATACACTATTCATTTTTTTCTCCTTGAATGATTTTTATTAATCATAATATAAAAAGATTAATAAAGTCTTATTTTTATTCTTCTTTACACATACCTGCTTCGATTAGAAAACACGAAGGTTGATAATTGCTTTTTTTAATCTTGTCATATTTTGCATAGCTTAAGTATAAAGTATCCTTAGCTCTAGTTACAGCTACATAAAAAAGTCTTCTTTCTTCTTCCAAACTTCCACCCATGCTCATGAGCTTTTGGTTAGGAAATCTTCCTTGTGCAAGATCAATTACAAATACAAGTTCAAACTCAAGCCCCTTACTTGCATGTATACTTAAAAGATTAACCCCACTACCACTACTCATTTCACTAGCACCAAGAGTAAGAAAGTTATAGTATTTATAATTATCGCTATAATTTTTAGCAAGTTCTTTTAATACAAACATTTTCGCGTTGATTTTTTCTAAAATTTCATTTTTTTTATTTAAATCAACATTGGAATTTTTATTAGTCGCTCTTTTAGTTGCCAAAATATCACAAATTTCTTTAAAATAATCATTTTCTAAAATCAAATCTACAAGTTGGGTCGAGATTTTACATTCACTTGCTTTTTTAATAAAAAGATAAATTTTTTCAAGATTTTTTGCACAAAACTCGTTGATTTTGGGTAAGCTTAAAATAGGGTGGGTGTTAAATTCACTTTCTAAGTTAAATCTTGAAGGCGAGGCTAGCTCCTCAATATCATCAAAAAGTCCTAGTTGGTAACTTTGTTTTTTGTATTTTTTTAAATTTACGCTACTATCAGGATTTAAAAAGCCTTTAATTAAACTAGAATGTCCTAATTTTAATAAAGCATCAAAAATATCTTTTGCCAAAACTCCACCAACTCCTTTGGTGTATTCAAGTAAATGTATAAAAGCCATGATATCTTTTGGATTAAGCACGATTGCAAGCATAGAGCAAAAGTTTTTAACTTCCAAGCTTTCAAAAAAACTTCCTCCACCTTTTCTTTTGCTTGCTATGCCAAGTTCTCTTAAGGCTACTTCTACTCCATCTGCACTAGAATTGTTTCTAAAAATCACAGCAATTTCATCAAGATTAACCCCGCTTTGTAAAATTATTTTTGCTATGGTAGAGTATTGATCAAATAATTCATTAAAAGTTAGCAAACTTGGCGCTTTAAAATCTCCTTCTCTAGTTACAATTAATTCTTTAGGATATAATCTTTCATTGTTTAAAATAACCTTATTAGCTAACGCAAGTATATTTTTACTAGAACGATAGTTTTTATTTAAAGTAAAAATATTTGCATCGACAAATCTATCTTTAAAACTTCCTATAATAGAAATATCAGCCCCATTAAAAGCATAAATACTTTGATCATAATCACCCACACAAAACAAACTTTTACTTTTAAAAGCATCAATTAACGAGCCTTGCAAGGTGTTAGTATCTTGGTATTCATCTACTAAAATCTCATCAAATTCAAAATGATGTGAAGCTAAAACATGTTTTAATTTGATCAATAAATCATTAAAATCCACATAGTTAAAACGCATTTTTTCTTCTTCGTATTCTTTTAAAATATCTTCATAAATTTCAGCATAAACAGCTTGTTCATCGTAATTTTGACAAAACCAATTATAAAATTCATCTAAGTTTGCATTAGTATTTTGAAATAAAGAATACACATCATACAAATAGCTTGGCATATAAGGTTTAATATCGCTTAAATGATGAAAAGTGCGTTTTTCAAAAATAGAACGCAAAAGAATTTTAAGCTCACTCGCAGGTTTTAAAATAATATCGTGATTTAACTCTTTAAGTAGAGAATAAGCAGTACTATGAAAGGTTCCAGCTGTGATTTTTGAAGTAATGCTTTTATCAAAATACCTACTAAGTCTTTCTATCATCTCTTTACTAGCTTTGTTTGTAAAGGTTAGAAGCATAATTTTTTCAGGCTTTATACCATTTTGAAGTAAAAAAGCTATTCTTGCAACTATAGTTGAAGTTTTACCCGTGCCTGCACTTGCTATAATTAGATTGTGTCCAAAAGGAGCACTAGCGGCTTTATATTGTTCTTCATTTAAACGCGATAAAGGCATGAATTTCCTAGTTTAAAATTATATTTTGTATATCATTAAAATAAAAATGATTAACACCATCTTTATATTCATAATAAAGCGTGAGTTTATGAGAATCTAAAATAGTCTTAACAATGTATAATCCAAGTCCAAAACTATCTTTATTTTTCTTGCCTTGCGTAAAGGCTTGAGTATAGTATTTCAAGTCTTTATCTAAGGCTTTTCCTTTGTTTTTAAAGCAAAGATAATCTTTAGTTATTTCTATAGTAACGCAATTTTCATCAGAGTATTTTGTCGCATTATCTATCATGTTTTTCATTGCAGTGGTAAAAAGTTTAAAATCTACATTGACACTAAAACTTTCTTTTATACTAATTTTTACCTTTTCATCATCACTCATAGCTATATCTTTAGCTTCATCTAAAAGATCTAAGATATTGTATTTTTTTAAATTAATCAAACCAGCGCCCGAAGTAATTTGCTCAATGGCTGCAAATTCATTAATCAAAATCTCTAAACGATTAAAAGCACCCACTAATCTTTCTTTATATTTGCTATCTTCAAGCATTTCTAAAGTAATTAAACCTTTAGTAATGGGGGTTTTTAGCTCATGCATAATATTTCTTAAGAAAAACTGCCTTGAAGTGTTTAGTTTTTGAATTCTTAAAATAGACTCATAAAAGGCTGTTGCTACTTGAGAAATTTCATCATTTCCCTTGCTAACATTTTGAATTTCATTGAGTTTATTTTCGCCAAATTTATCAATTTGTCTTTTTAAAGCTCTAAGTGGTTTTAATTTTTTAATGATAAAAATATATAAAATCAATAAAACCATTACTACTATACTAGCAATAAGCTTGATCACAAAATAACGATAACCTTGATATTCTAAATCTTTATATAAATAAAGCTTACCATCAAAGATGATTTTTAAATACACATTATCTTCTAAAGTAATGATTTCAACTACACCTGTGCTAGTTTGAGCCCGTGCTATAGTTTCAGCTTTATAGATGATTTGTCTTATGGCTGATGGAGTTGTTAATTCTATCATTTTGTAATTTTTTGTTTGCTCATAAAATTCTCTTTCACTAATCACATGATTAAAATATAATAATCTTGCATTAGCTATAAAAGAATATTTTGCATTAAGCTCATTAGTGTAATTTTGTTGATCATATTTTATAAGCCATAAAAAAGCTAAAATTACACTAACGCTTGCAAGCAAAAAAACAAAGGTTATAGTATAAAAAATTGATGATTTATTCATTGAGTTAATTTATATCCTATACCTCTGATTGAATGAATGTATTTTGGAGTTTTAGGATCATCTCCGATTTTTTGTCTGATTCTACTAATGATTACATCTATACTTTTATTACTAGAATCTTCACTAATAGAGCTACAATTATACACAAGCTCTTCGCGGCTTACCACTCCACCTTCTTTTTTAATTAAATAACTCAAAATATCAAATTCAGCATTAGTAAAGCTAATTTCTTGATCTTTCATAGTGATAGTATGTTTATATTTATCATATACAAGATCTTTTTTAACTTGAGCTTGAGCAGTTTTTGTGTTTGAAATTCTTCTTAAATGACTTTTAATTCTTGCTTGAAGTTCTTGAGGATTATATGGTTTTGGTAAATAATCATCTGCACCCAAATCAAGTGCTGCAACCTTATCGCTAATATCATGCCTTGCACTTGAAATGATAATAGGTGTATCATATTTTTTACGAATTTCCTCGCATACTTCAAGTCCATCAAGTCCAGGTAAGCTTAAATCCAAAATGATTAAATCATAAGGATTTAAAGCAAGTCTTGAAAGACCTATATAAGGCTCATGAGCAATATCTACTTTCATATCAAATTGCTCTAAATATTCAGCTATAATCTCTGCTAATTCTAAATCATCTTCTATCATTAAAATATTTGTCATTTTTTTCCTTTCTTAAAAAAGTAAAGCTCTTACAAATCCGCCTCTATTAATCCAAATTTTAACATACTCTTTACCTTTATTTAATTCTAAAGCCTTAGATAATTCTTTAAAATTTGAAATTTCATACTGATCAACACCTATGATAATATCACCTTGCTCAAAACCTATTTTTTCAGCTTTTGATTTTGGAGTAACTTCGGTAATTAAAATACCACTAATACTTTCAGGTATGCGGTATTGCTGTCTATTCTTAGAGTCAAGTTCCACTAATTTTAGACCATCAATATAACCTTTTTCATATTGTAGCGACTTTTCATCTGTTTTTAACATAAATTTAGCTGTTTTGACTTTATTATCTCTTTCATAAGTTACTTCTACTGCTTGTTTTGGATCAATACTTCCTATGTAGTTTTTTAAATCCATAGGGCTTTTAATCACAGTTTTATCTACTTTTATAATCAAATCTCCTCTTTTTAACCCTGCATTATAAGCTGCTGAATCTTTTTGTACTTCAGTAATTAAAGCACCTTCTTGATTAGTATAGGCTTTTTTAATATCTTGAGTTAAAGCTCCTATGACTACGCCTAAATATCCTCTTTCAATTTTTCCATGCTCAATAAGTTTTTGTGCAATAGATTTTGCCATATTAGAAGGGATTGCAAAACCTATGCCATTATTTCCACCACTTCTTGAAAGTATGGCTGAATTTATCCCAACTAAAGCTCCTCTACTATCTACCAAAGCTCCGCCTGAATTTCCAGGATTAATAGAAGCATCAGTTTGGATGAAATTTTCATATTGATTTAGACCTATATTGTTTTTATTTAAGGCCGAAATAATCCCACTTGTAACACTACTTCCAACACCAAAAGGATTACCCAAAGCAAACACTACATCACCTTCTAGTAATTTATCTGAATCAGCAAAAACTACTGCGGGTAAGTTTTTTGCTTCTATTTTTATCACTGCTAAATCTGTTTTAGGATCAGCACCGATTAATTTAGCTTTATATTCAGTGCTAGAATCAGGTAAATTTACAGTGATTTTTTCAGCATCTTCTATAACATGATTATTTGTTATAATATAACCATCGCTTGAAATAATTACACCAGAACCTAATGAGCTTACAACTTCTTTATTTTTTTTATTTTTTGGAGCTTGTGGGAAATCAAAACCAAAAAATTGTCTAAAATAAGGGTCATTGAAAAAATCATCAATTCCAAATGAACTACTTTGAACAGTTTTAGAAGTTGAGATATTTACAACTGAATTTTTAACTTTTTGTATGGAATCATGATAAGAAAGTATAGTATTTTGATTATCAGTTGGTAAAGTTCTTTTTACATTATCATCTGCTTGTTTAAAATCAATACTAGCACTAAAAAGACTAGTTGCCAATACCAAAGAAAGAATCATAGTTTTTTTCATGTTTTATCCTTTGTAAAATCATTTAATGCAAGTATAAAATTTTATTTTTACACAATTGTAAATAAAACCTTTAGTTTTAAAACTTATAAAAGTTGATTGACTAAGACTAAAGTTTTTGATATAATCTTATAAAAAATTAAGGAATAATAAAAATGAGTAATAGTTTATATGAAACACTAGGAGTTTCGCAAAACGCTAGTGCAGATGAGATAAAAAAAGCTTATAGAAAATTAGCAAGACAATATCATCCCGATATTAACAAAGAAAATGGTGCTGAGGAAAAATTTAAAGAAATTAACGCCGCTTATGAAATTTTAAGTGATGAGAAAAAAAGAGCTCAATATGATAGATATGGCGATTCTATGTTTGGCGGGCAAAGTTTTCATGATTTTTCAAGAAATGCAGGTGGAGCTGACATCAATGATATTTTAAAAAATATTTTTGGTGGAGGCTTTGGAGGATTTAGTGGCGGTTTTAGTTCTAGTAATAATTTTAGAAGTGGCTTTGGGGGATTTGGAGGATTTGAAGAAGATTTAGACTTGCAAGCAAGTGTTAAAATTCCTTTTGAAAAAGGAATTTTAGGTGGTGAGCATTTGGTAAATATAAATAACGAGCAAGTTAAAATCAAAATTCCACATGGCATAAAAGATGGCGAAAAGCTACGCATACGAGGTAAAGGAAAAAGCTTTCAAGGGCAAAGAGGGGATTTGATTTTAAAAGTTGAACTTGAAAAAAGCGATGAATATGAAAGAGAAGATGATGATTTGTACAAAAAGGTTGAAATTAGCTTGAAAACAGCGCTTTTTGGAGATAAAATCAGTGTGCATACCCCAAGAAAAGAAGTTAAAATTACCATACCGCCAAATTCTAAAAACAATCAAAAAATTAGACTTAAAGGCTATGGAGTGCAAAATAGAAAAACAGATCTTTATGGGGATATGTATTTAATTTTAAATGTAAAAATACCTGATATTAATAACCTTGATCCTGAATTTGTAAAAATTTTAGAAGAAAAATTACCTTGAAAGGAGTAAGTAATGGAGCATAGTTATGATGAACCGGTGTATCTTATAAGTGTTGTTGCAAAAGTTTTAAGTATACACCCACAAACTCTAAGACAATACGAAAAAGAAGGTTTAGTTGAGCCAAGTAGAACCGATGGTAAAATGAGACTTTATTCTCAAAAAGATATAGATAGAATCAAAATGATTTTACGCTTAACAAGAGATCTTGGGGTTAATTTAGCTGGTGTTGATGTGATTTTAAAACTAAAAACAAAAATTGATGAGTTTGAAAACACCATTGAAGAGTTAAGATTAGAACTTGATAGAAGAGATAATCCTTCAAAATCAAGAGCAGTAGTTAAACATAGAAGTAATTTTGATTTAATTTTTTTAGAAAAAATAAAATAATAAAAACATTACAAAAGGTTGGTGAGTGGATGCTTTTATAACTTTATTTTTAACTGCAGTAGCAGTTGCTGTCATACTTAATGTTATACTTAAAAAATTTGGTATTCCAACTATTATAGGTTATATAGCTACAGGTTTATTTGTGCGTGAATTTTATGGTTTTAGCACTAATGAATTTGTTATACATGTAGCTGAATTTGGCATAGTTTTTTTAATGTTTACCATAGGGCTTGAATTTTCATTTAAACATCTTTTGGCAATGAAAAAAGAAGTATTTTTAAATGGAAGTTTGCAAATGCTAACTTGTGGTTTGGTTTGTACTTTACTTGTAACTTATATTTTAGGTATAGCAAGCCATATCGCAATGATAGCAGGTTTTGCTCTAGCCTTATCTTCCACTGCTATAGTTTTAAAAATACTTAATGATAATGGCGATATCAACGAAGAATACGGCAGAAAAGCTTTAGGAATTTTACTTTTTCAAGATATTGCTGTGATACCACTGCTATTAATGATTGATATATTTAGTTCTCAAAATGCTGATATTTCAAAACTTTTACTTACAACTTTAGTCAGTGCTGTAATTTTACTTGTTTTGCTTTATTTTATAGGCAAATACCTTTTTACTTATGTTTTAAAATTCATCATTAAAACTAATGCAAATGAAATTTTCATCGCTACCATACTTTTTACTGTAATAGGAGCGAGTTTTTTGGCTCATTCTTTTGGTTTTTCATACTCACTTGGAGCATTCATAGCTGGAGCTTTGATAGCTGAAACTAAATATAAACATAAAATAGAAGCAGATTTGGTTCCTTTTAGAGATTTGCTTTTAGGATTTTTCTTTATCAGTGTTGGTTTGCAAATTGATTTTCATATAGTTTTTGAAAATTGGTTTTTGATTTTTGTTTTTGTAAGCTTGGTTTTATTGATAAAATTTGTAGTAATTTATGGTCTTTTAATTCTTTATACAAGAAAAAGAGTAGCGTTAAAAACTGCTTTGAGTATTTCTCAAATTGGAGAATTTGCGCTAGCAGTATTTTCGTTAATGCAAGTAAATTCACTTATAGATGAAAAAACAGCGCAAATTTTTATTATAGTTTCTATCGTCACTATGGTTGCAACGCCTTTTATTTTAAATAATCTTAGAAAAATAGCCAACGCAGCCGAAGGTGAGCAAAATGATATGGCTAAATTTTATTTATGTGATCAAAAAATGAAAGATCATTTTATCATTTTTGGTTATACAAGATTAGGTCAAGAAGTGGTGCAAAAGATCAAAAAAACAGGTATCCCATATTTGGTTTTAGAAAGTGATTTAAATTTAGTTGAACTTGGCCGCAGTAGAAATGAAAATATCTTTTTTGCAAATGTAGCCCAAGTAGAAACATTAAAAGTAGCAAATATAGAAGAATGCTCAGTTGCTATTATAACTATAAGTAATGAAGCTAAGCTTGATATGCTCTATCAAGTGCTTTCTAGCTTTAACAAACCCATACAAACGGTTTTAAAAACAAGTGGTACAGGTGCTAAGATCATTTTCCCACATACTGATAAACATTTACATATTGTAGATGCTGAAGCTTCAATAGCAAGAAATTTAGTACAAGAAGCATTACAATGTAGAATCAATACAAGTGCAGCAGAATGAAAAATGATGAAAAAGCTTTAAGGGTAAAATATGTAAGAGCTTTAGAAAAATTTACTAATTCTGCTGTGAGTGCTTTAAAAAGAGAAGATTTTGATTTAACTCTTTTTAGGGAAAGAATGCAAAAAAATGCTAAAATCTTTGAGAAAATTCAAGCGGTGTTTTTAGATTCTACTTATACTAAGGCTTTGGAGATTTTTGTAAATGAGTGTTTAGATGAAAGTTTAGACCAAAAAACCTTAGCTTCAAAAGCCAATGCCTTATATAAGCTAAAAAATAATCAAAGTTATAAAAAAGACAAACATAAAATTAAATTTAAGGATGAATATTGATAAATGTAATTTTTGATATGGATGGCACGCTTATAGATAGTGCTAATGCTATAGTATGTGCGGTAAATGAAATAAGAGCGGATTTAAATTTAGAACCTTTAAAAAGAGAGTTTATTTTAGATACTATCAATACTCCTGGGCAAAATTATGCTAAGATTTTTTACGGGGTTGATACTTACTCACATACTAGCTTTAAAGAAGGTTATGAGAAGTATTTTATTAAGCATTATGATCAAAGCGTGGTGCTTTTTGATGGTGTGCTTGAGGTTTTGGAATTTTGTAAAAAAAATGATTGCTATTTAGCTATAGCCACAAATGCACCTCAAGAAAGCTTGGTACCTATTTTAAAAAAACAAAACATTCTTTCATATTTTGATAAAATACTAGGTGTTAGTTATGGTATAGAAGCTAAGCCTGATCCTATGATGCTAAGATTAATCGCAGATGAAGCAAAATATGAAAAAAGTATTTTCATAGGCGATAGCTTAAAAGACAGACTTTGTGCTAAAAATGCTAAGATGGATTATATACATATTTCTTGGC
Organism: Campylobacter sp. IFREMER_LSEM_CL1890; assembly: GCF_025772045.1. Taxonomy (NCBI): domain Bacteria; kingdom Pseudomonadati; phylum Campylobacterota; class Epsilonproteobacteria; order Campylobacterales; family Campylobacteraceae; genus Campylobacter; species Campylobacter sp. IFREMER_LSEM_CL1890. The sequence goes on from NZ_JAKMRK010000005.1 coordinate 55,508, forward strand.
AAAAAGAAATTAAAGACTTAGATGAAGCTAACGATAAAACTACTTTAATAGAAAAAATTCAAACTTACATAAAAGGATAAAAATGGATATTTTTGATGAAATGTTTGCAAAAAGCCCTAAAGAAAAATTTATTGAAACAATAAAATATGCAAATTTAGGTGCATTAGAAAATGTTTTAGAAAAATTATTAGCCGATCATATCGCTATGATAGAGCTTTTAGAAAAAAATAATTTAAATGAAAATGATGTAGCACAATTTCAAATGGAAAATTCACTCTTAATAGATGAGAGAAAAAATGATTTTTATATAGGCTTAAGTGCTGAAATTTTAGGGCATGAGGGTTGATTTTGCGTTTATTCTTATCTTTATTTTTGATGTTTAATTTTTTAAAAGCTGAAGTATTTTTTGATTATACTTATAAATTTACCTTAAGTAAAGATGAAAAAGCAAGTGTAAAAATAAAAGAAATTGACTATCCTGATGAGATTTATTATTTTGACTTTTCATGGACTTTATTTGATCAAACTAATATCATCGTTCATTCAAGGTATAAAAAATACCCTAGGCAATTTGTGATGTCTTTAAGAAGAAATTTAAATTGGGTAGATCAAACTTTAGTGCCTGATTATAAAAATCCACACATAGATAGAGCAAGATTAATACTTGAATTTAGTGATTTTAAAAAAGGTGAGGCTATTTTCACTATCTACATAGAAGATAGAGATAAAAGATTAGAAGTGGAATTTTTAGATCCTAGAAAAGTCACTCTTAATCAAAACTAAAGTAAAATTTAATAAAATATAATTATAAGAAAATTAAGGAAAGCATGGTGCAAAAGATAGATCAATATATGCATGAATTTTTATCTGAATTAAATTACAAGCCTATTTTAACAATGAGTTCAAAACTTCAAGGCGGTAAAAAATTACGCTCAAAATTACTTTTAAAAATAGCTAGTGAAAACGATATTAGTTATAAAATTTGTGCCATTATAGAATTAATCCATGCTGCAAGCTTATTGCATGATGATGTGATTGATGAAGCAAAATTAAGAAGAGGTGTAAAATCTATCAATGAACAATTTGGAGCCAAAAATGCTATCATGCTTGGAGATATTTTATACTCAAAAGCCTTCTATGAACTTTCTTTAATAGATTTAAAATTAGCAAAAATCATCTCCAATGCTGTTGTAAAGCTTTCCATTGGTGAATTAATGGATGTAAATTTAAGCGAAACTTTCAATACCGATAAAAACGCTTATTTGCAAATGATATATAACAAAACAGCCGTTTTAATCGAAGCTAGTGCAAGATGTGGGGCTATACTTGCTAATTTAAATGAAGATGATTTTGCAGAATATGGTAAAAACTTGGGCTTGGCTTTTCAAATCGTAGATGATATTTTAGATATCAAAGGCGATGAACAAACCTTAGGCAAACCCGCCATGAATGATTTTAAAGAAGGTAAAACTACCCTTGCTTATATGTATTTATATGAAAAATTAAATCCACAAGATCAAGAAATACTTAAGTCTTATTACAAGAAAGATTTAAATATAGATGAACTTACTTGGATTAAAAATAAAATGCAAGAGTATGAAATTTTTAATCAAATTGGTCAAGAATTAAACACCTATGCAAATAATGCCTTAAAAGCCATAGAAAAATACAATATAAAAGATTTGGAAGATATTATTAAAAGTATGATAGAAAGGGAATTTTAATGCATTATTATTGTATCAGTTTTACGCACAAAAATACAGATATTGCTACTAGAGAAAAACTTTCCTTTTCCAATGAAGATAAAAAAAGAGAACTATTAAGATTAATCCATACTAATAATAAAATTCTAGAAAGTTTAGTGCTTAGCACTTGCAATAGAGTTGAAATTTTTCTTTTTATCGGAGAAATTGAAAGTATCAATGAACATATTTTAAAAACACTTAGTTTGCTTTGTGGGGTTGATAAAGAAAATTTAAGCACAAAAGCTGATTTTTATGAAGATAGTGGGGCTATCCATCATTTATTTTCTGTGGCAAGTTCACTTGATAGTTTAGTTATTGGAGAAACACAAATTGCTGGACAATTAAAAGATGCTTATAAATTTGCTCTACAAGAACAAAGATGTGGTGTGCATTTAACTAGAGCAGTCCATTATGCTTTTAAATGTGCAGCAAATATTAGAAATCAAACTGAAATTTCCAAAAATCCTATTTCAGTTGCTTCAGTAGCGGTAGCAAAAGCCAAAGAGCTTATAAATTTAGAAAATAAAACTGCAGTTGTAGTGGGTGCAGGGGAAATGAGTGAGTTAGCCTGTAAACATTTATTAAATGCTAAAGCTAAAGTGTTGATTTTAAATCGAGATATACACAATGCCCAAAAACTTTGTGAGGATTTAGGTGAAAATGCAAATTGCGAAAGTATCGCAAATTTAAAAGAAGCATTAAATAAATATGAGATATTTTTTAGTGCCACAAACGCTCCACATGCTATCATAACCAATGACATATTAGAAGAAAAAGATTATAAAAGATATTTTTTTGATATAGCAGTGCCTAGGGATATTGATGTAAAAGCAAATGAAAAAAATATAGTTTATGCTGTTGATGATTTAGAAGAAGTTGTAAGAAAAAATTTAACACTAAGAGAACATCAAGCCCAGATTGCTTATTCTATAGTAGGCGCTATGACAAATGAGTTTTTTCAACATCTAAGCAAACTAGCAACCTTACCTTTGGTCAAGCAATTACGCTTGCAAGCTGATGAAATCACTAAAGAACAATTACAAAAGGCCATAGATAAAGGATATTTAAAACACTCAAATCATGAAGAAGCAAGAAAGCTTATAAGACAGGTGATGAATGCATTTTTACATCATCCTAGTGTAAATTTAAAAAAACTAAGTGGAACTATGCAAAATGACTCTGTTGTAAATGCCATGCGTTATGTGTTTGATTTAAAAAATGAAAGCATGGAAGGTTTAAACTTCTATAAATGTGAATTTAATTTGGAGAATAATCATGAAATTTAGTAAATTTTATGCCATAAGCACAAAAGAAAATCCAAAAGATGCTACCCTGCCAAGTCATATATTTTTAGTTAAGGGTGCTTTTGTAGAACAAATTGGAAGTGGTTTGTATAATTTTTTACCTTTAGGAAAAAGAGTTTTAGATAAGATTAAAAATATCATCAAAGAAGAAATGGATAAAGCAGGGGCTTTAGAAGTAAATTTAAGTTTTAATACCCCAGCTGAACTTTGGAAAGAAAGTGGGAGATTTAATGTTTTTGGTAAAGAGCTTTTACGCTTTAAAGATAGAAAAGAAAATGATTTTGTCTTAGGACCAACCCATGAAGAAGCCATAGTAGCTTTGGTTAGAAATAAAGTAAATTCTTACAAGCAACTTCCTTTGCATTTATATCAAATAGGACTTAAATTTAGAGATGAAGCTAGACCTAGATTTGGACTTTTAAGATGTAGAGAATTTTTAATGAAAGATGGCTATAGTTTTCATAGCAATGAAGCTGATTTAGATAAAGAATTTAATCTTATGCATGAAACTTATAGTAAAATTCTTACAAGATTAGGGCTTGATTTTAGAGCTGTTGAAGCTGATAGTGGGGCTATTGGTGGAAGCGGTTCAAAAGAATTTATGGTTTTGGCTAAAAATGGCGAAGATGATATATTATTATGCGAGCATTGTGATTATGCTGCAAATATTGAAGCAGCAAAAAGAGCTAAAAAAAGTTGTGAAGATGAAAGGCCAGAAGCTGATTTTGCTACACAATTTCACACTCCAAATGTAAAAACTATAGAAGAATTAGCGGAATTTTTTAAAATTAATCCTTACTATACTGTTAAAGCTATTGCTAAAAAAGCTATTTATGAAAATGAAGAAAAAATTGTAGTATTTTTTATACGCGGCGATGATGAACTGCAAGAAGTTAAAGCACTAAATGCAGCAAATGCATTAGAATTGGCCGATGTAAGTGAAGAAGAATTAGAAAAAGCAGGTTTGGTACCAGGATTTATCGGCTTTGTAGGATTAAATGGAGTTGATTTTTATATTGATCGTGAGCTTGAAAATGAAACAAATATGATTATTGGAGCAAATAAAAAAGATTATCATTTAGTCGGAATCAATGTTGTAAATTTAAATAAAGAACGCTTTAAAGATCTTACCGCAGTTAAAGAGCATGATCTTTGTCCAAAATGTCAGCACAAGCTTAAGCAAAGCAAAGGTATTGAAGTAGGGCATATTTTTAAACTTGGAAATAAATACTCAAAAGCAATGAATGCAAACTATTTAGATGAAAATGGTAAAGCTCAATTTTTCACTATGGGTTGTTATGGTATGGGAGTGAGCCGTTTAGTAGCTGTTGCTATAGAAGCAAGCCATGATGAAAAAGGTTGCATTTGGAATAAAACTTTAGCTCCTTTTGTTTTAGATATTATCGTTTCTAATATAAAAGATACAAAAGCTATGGAATTTGCCGAGCAAATTTATACTCATTTTAAAGATAAAGAAATTTTGTTTGATGATAGAAATGAGCGTTTTGGTGTAAAGATTAATGATTTTGAATTAATGGGCTTTCCTTATGCTTTAGTTATAGGTAAGGGCTTAGAAAGCGATGAAGTAGAGTTAATCCATAGAAACACCCTAGAAAAACAAGTTTTAAAAACCCAAGAAGTAATTTCACACTTAGAGAAAATTTTATGATAGCAAAAACAAATTTAAGTGCTTTTTTGATTTTAGAATTGATTGCTAGTATTTTATTTATAGTCTTTTTTGGTTTTTTAAATTTTTTTATGATAGTTTTTGCAAGTATGTTTTTAGGAGCAATGTTTTTAGCAAAGACTTGGACAAATCTCATAACTATGCAAAATGCCAATACTAATTTATTTGGTATGATTAAATTATTTTCCTTAACTATAGTTGGAATTTTACTTTTAATACCAGGAATTTTAAGCACATTTTTGGGAATTTTACTCTTATTTTTTATGATGATATTAAAATTATTTACAAAACAAAAAAGAAAATATCATCAAACAAACAACGAAGAAGAAATCATAGATGTAGAAATCATACAGGAGCATAAAAAATGCAATTAATCATCGCAACAAGAAAAAGCCAACTTGCATTATGGCAAAGTGAGTATATAAAAAATAAATTATTACAAACACATTCTGATTTAGAAATTTCTTTAGAGGGTTTTAAAACTAAAGGTGATGTTTTACTTGATTCTCCTTTAGCTAAAATAGGTGGAAAAGGACTTTTTACAAAAGAACTTGAAGAAAGTATGTTAAGAGGTGATTCACACTTAGCTGTGCATAGCTTAAAAGATGTGCCAAGCTTCTTTCCTGATGGCTTAGTTTTAGCTGCTATTTCAAAAAGAGAAGTGGTAAATGATGCTTTTTTAAGTGAGTATTATGAAAACTTAAATGCTCTTCCAAAAGGTGCAAAAGTAGGCACTACAAGTCTTAGAAGAAGAATGCAGCTTTTAGCGTTAAGACCTGATTTAAATATCATTTCTTTAAGAGGTAATATCAACTCACGCTTAGAAAAACTTAAAGCTAAGGAATTTGATGCTATTATTTTAGCTCTAGCTGGCATTAAACGCTTGGGTTTAGATAAAGAAATAAAATACATTAGGGCTTTTGAACTTGATGAGATGATACCTGCAGCTTCTCAAGGAGCTTTAGGCATAGAAAGCATTGATGATAAACAAATTTTAAAATACCTTGAATGCTTAAACGATAAAAATGCCTTTGTAGAAACTCATATAGAAAGAGATTTTATAAAAACCCTAGAAGGTGGTTGTCAAGTACCTATAGGAATTAATGCAAAAATCATTGATGAAAAAATAGAAATTCGCGCCATAGTGGGCTTACCCGATGCAAGTAAAATTTTAAAAGAAAAAAGAGTGATTGATAAGCAAAATTACTCAAATGTAGGCGAGCTTTTAGCCAAAGAAATGATAGCAAAAGGTGCAAAAGAAATTTTAAAAGAAGCAGAGAGTATGATATAAATGCAAAAATTCGTAGAGCTTTTAGAAAAAAATAATTTATTAAAAACCATCCATGAGCCAGTAGATGTAGAACTTGAAATGGCACATTTAGCTTATATAGAAGTTAAAAAAGAAGACTCTAAAGCCTTGCTTTTTACTAATGCAGTAAAAAATGGCAAAAAATACGATTATCCTGTATTATTAAATACTTTTTGCAGCAAAAAAGCTTTAAATTTAGCATTTGGAAAAGATTATGAAGATGTAGCTAAAGAAATTAGCTCTTTACTTAAAATGCACATACCGCAAAGCTTTGGTGCGAAATTAAATTTTTTCAAAACCTTGCTTGATTTAAAAAATATCCCACCAAAACGCATCAAAAAAGATGGAGAATTTAACTACAAAAGCTTAAATTCTTTATATGAAATACCTATTTTAAAAACTTGGGAAAAAGACGCTGCACCTTTTATCACTATGGGGCAAGTTTATACTCAAAGCATAAATGGAAAACAAAATAATCTTGGAATGTATCGCTTGCAAGTAGTTGATGAAAAAACCTTGCTTATGCATTGGCAAATTCACAAAGACGCGAGCCATTTTTTTCATGAGTATAAAAAAGCAAATCAAAAAATGCCAGTAAGTATAGCCATAGGTGGAGATCCTTTATATATTTGGTGTGCTCAAGCGCCTTTACCAAAAGGTATTTTTGAACTTTTACTTTATGGTTTTATTAAGAAAAAACCTGCTATTTTGGCAAAATGCAAAAGCAATCACCTCTATGTGCCTTATGATAGTGATTTTGTGATTGAAGGTTTTGTAAATCCAAATGAATTTGCACCCGAGGGACCTTTTGGAGATCATACAGGCTTTTATACTCCTGTTGAACTTTGTCCTGTCTTAAAAGTAGAAAAAATCTTTGCTAAAAAAAATGCGATTTATCAAGCTACTGTTGTAGGAAAACCGCCTTTAGAAGATAAATACATGGGGCTTGGCACAGAAAGAGTTTTTCTACCTTTACTTCAAACTAACGCACCTGATTTGATAGATTATAACATGCCTGAAAATGGAGTTTTTCATAATTTAATCTTAGCCAAAATAGAAGCAAAATATCCAGCTCATGCAAAACAAGTAATGCATACTTTTTGGGGAGTAGGGCAAATGAGTTTTGCAAAACATGCTATTTTTGTCGATGAAAATGCACCTTGCTTGCAAGATTATGACAAGCTCATACCTTATATACTTAATCGCTTTGATGAAGAAAAATTACTTATTAGTGAAGGAATTTGCGATCAACTCGATCATGCTTCAAGCACTTATTGTTACGGTGGTAAAGCAGGACTTGATGCGTGTGGTGATGAGAAAAAAGTTGAACTTGAAATTCTAAGTGATGAAGCTTTGTTTTCACTTTTTAAAGAAAAAGATCAAAATATTTTAAAATTAAAACAATTTTACACCCAAACCTTTGCTCCAATTTGTGTGATCTTAATTGATAAAAAAGAAAAAATTGCTCAAATTTTTGAAAAACTACAAATTTATAAAAAACATTTTAGAATTTTAGTTTTTTTAGATTCAGATGCTATTTTGGAAAATCCTTATATGTTAATTTGGCGTGTGGTAAATAATATCGATGCAAAAAGAGATATATTTATCAAAAAAGATTGTGTTGCAATTGATGCGACAAATAAAGGATCATTAGAAGATTATCATAAAGAGTGGCCTTTAATGACAAATTGCTCCAAAGAAGTTATAGACAGACTTATTGCAAAAAAATTACTTGTAAATGATGAAAAATTCTTCAAAAAGTTTGAAATTTTTTAATTTTAAACTTTTTGAGAACACTTTTTGCTTATTAAATATATATATTTTTAATTTAAATATTAAGTTTTTTAAAATTGTGTCGATAGTGTGTTTTAGAGTCTTTTAAAAAGGAGTTTAAAATGGACATTAGCAATATTCAAAGGGATACAAATATAACTCATTTTAACACAAAAAGTGTTGAAAAGCCATCTCAAGAGAATAAGCAACAAGTTGATTTAAATGATCAAGATGAGAATTTAAATGAAAAATTAAAAAACGCAACAGAAAAACTTAATAGACAAATGGAGACATTGGAAACAAATGTGCGTTTTGCGTATAATGATAAAATAAACGAAATGTATGTAAATGTCACCGAAAAAGACACAGGTAGATTAATACGCAAAATTCCTAGTGAAGAAGTTATGAAATTAATAGAACATTTTAAAGGTGTTATTGGCACCATTTTTGATAAGGAGAGTTAATCATGGCAGTAGGTAGTTTAGGAAGTTTAGGTATAGGTTCGGGAGTTTTAACAAGCGATACACTTAATAAGCTTAAAGAAGCAGAAATGAATGCTCACTTAAAGCTTTATAACACACAACTTGAAACTAACACTTCAAGACAAAAAGACTTAGCAGAGCTTGAAGCTAAACTACTTGCTTTTCAAACTGCTGTAAATAGTCTTGGCGATACTTCTCAATTTAACAAAAAGAAAGTTTCTCCTAGTGTGAGTGGTGATAGCGCTGCTGCTAGCTTGGTTGTAGGCTCTTTATCTAATCTTTCAAATATGAAAGTCATAGTCGATCAACTTGCTCAAAAAGATGTTTATCAAAGCAATGGTTTTAAAGACAAAACCTCTACCGTCATGGGCAGTTTAGGTATAGAAGGTGATGAAAATGGCAAAGCTTCTTTTACTATTACCCAAGATGGAAAAGACTATAAAATAGAAATTGATAAAAGTACAACCGTAGCTCAACTTGCTGAAAAAATCAATTCCGCCACAGGTGGTAAAATAGAAGCTAAGCTAGTAAATACCGGAGATAGAGACAATCCTTATCGTTTAGTAGTGCAAAGCACTGAAACAGGAACTAAAAACAATATCTCTTTTTCAGGCGATGATAAACTTTTAGAAGCTATGGGCTGGAAACTTGATAAAGATAGCATTAGTGCAGGTGGTTTGTATGGTTTTAGACCTCAAAATGCTGGAAATGAAAAAGATAAAATAACCGGAAAAGTTGTTGGAAGCACTTCTGATAAATTACTTGAATCAGGTCAAAACACTTCTTTTACTTTTGTTATAAAAAATGGTGAAAGATATGATAGATTTACTATAGATATAAATGATCAAACAACCTATGAAAGTTTAGCAGAGGATTTAAAAAAACAAACTAATGGAAAAGTAGAATTAAGCTTTAGCGAAGATAAAAAGTCTTTTACTTTTAGAGCTACTAATGGTGGTGAATTAAGTCTTTTTGATGGTGGTTATGCAACTGATGCTGATGGCAATATAGATCAAGCAAATTATACTAGAGATCCAAATGCCAAAAATTTACTAAGTAAAAAATTTGGAATTGATTTAGATTATAGCACACCACAAGGCTACAATGTTTCCAAAGACAATGAAAACCATATCCAAAAAGGTATGGATGCTATCTTTAGTGTAGATGGCGTTAAGATGATTAGATCAACTAATACCATCACAGATATAGGACCTGATATTACCCTAGAGCTTAAACAAAAGGGTGAAATTAGTTTCAATGTTACTCAAGATACTGAAGCCATAGCACAATCTTTAGAAAGCTTAGCTACTGCTTATAATGATTTGATGATCAATCTTAATGCAGCGACAAAATACGATCCTGATGCAGGGACAAAAGGAAATTTCGTAGGTGTAAGCTCGATTTATAATATAAAATCACAAATTAACAATATTTTGCTTCAAACTATCACAGTAGATGGAACAATCACAGTTGGAGATAGTGATACTTCAGATGGTGTTAAAGTTTCTTCAAAAGTAAGTTTATCTTTAGCTGATTATGGTTTGACTTTAAATGATGGGGTTTTAACCTTTGACTCTGGAAAATTTAATGCTAAGTTTAATGAAGATCCTGAAATGGCTGAGAAATTTTTCGTAGGACACAATGGCTTTGAAGACATTGATCTAACAGGAGATAGAGTAAGTAAGCTTGATAGTGGCGATATAGAATTCAAAGAAGGTAATTTTACCATTACTTATAATGATGAAACTATAGATTTAAGTAAAACTGCCAATGGAGATCCTTTTAAACTAACAGGAAAAGATGATATAGAAAAAGCTAAAAATTTAGTTGATCATATAAATAGTTTTGGCTTAGAAGGTTTAGAAGCTAGTTTTGAAATCATTAATCAAGGTAACAATAATCAGCAAATCCAATTTAGAATCAAAGGAACATCAGGAAGTAATCTAGAAATTCAAGGCGATAAAGACTTTTTGAAAAAATTTGGCTTAAGTCCAAAAACTATATATTCAGTTTACAAAGAAGAAACTGGAACCTTTGGGGTATTAAAAAACACTATGGGTGAGATGATGAGCTCTGATGGTTCTTTTGGGGGTTATAAAGACTCTTTAACCAAAGAATCAAAAAATCTAAACGAAACTATAGAAAATACTAAAAAATCCATAGAAAGCAGATATGACACAATGTGGTCAAGATGGGCTGCATATGATGGTATAATTGCAAAATTAAATAACCAAGCAAGTGTTATTACAAATATGATTAATGCAGCAAATAATCAAAATTCTTAAAAAATAGAGAGGATTTAAATGCTAAATAGTGCAGTATATAATGCGTATTCACAAAATCAAACTGGTGTAGAATCCCAAGAAAAACTTATAGAGATGTTATATAGTGGGATTTTACGCTTTGCAAGTAGGATAAAAATAGCTATTCAAAATGGAAATATAGAAGAAAGAGTGTATTATGTAAAAAGAGCTAGTGCTATTTTTATAGAATTGTTAAATTGCCTTGATTATGAAAAAGGCGGAGAAATAGCACACTACTTAAGTGGCCTATACACTAGAGAATTACAACTTCTTTCTTTAGCAAATATAGAAAATAGTGAAGCAAGAGTAGATGAAGTTATCAATGTAGTCAAAGGCTTGTTAGAGGCTTGGAGAGAAGTTCATCAAAAATGAGTGAAAAAAAATGGATAGATGAGTTTAAACTAGCTGTATATACTGAAGATGTGGAAAAAATAGTTAAACTCATAGAAAAACCTGACTTTAAAGATTGTCCCAATGAGGCTTTAGCTCTTACTAATGAGGCAATAGCTTTTATGAAAAAAAAGCAAGATGAAGTAGCAAAAAATTTACAAAAACTCAAAAAAGCATCTGCTTATATGAAATAAAACATGGCGATAAGCCGAGTTCTGTCAAGAGCGATCATTTATCTAGACTTGTTTTTGCAAACAAGTTCAAGCGAAGGGTTATATTATAAGACTAAAACCACCCCTTCTTGCTGCGGATTGGGTTTACATAGCTAGCTTTGTTACCAAAGCTACTGGTAGGCTCTTACTCTACCGTTTCACCTTTTCCATATAATATGGTAGTTTTCTTTCTGTTGCACTTTCCCTTAGGTTACCCTAGCCATCCATTAGATGGAATCCTTGTCTTATTGCAGCTCGGACTTTCCTCTTCAAAAGAAGCGATCGCTTGCCATGTTTAGATAAATTTTATCAAAAAAATCATTTTTATACTAGAGTAAAAATAAGATTTAATGTAATTTTTAATTCATTTTCATATTTTACAAGCTCTAAATTTTTGACTTTTATATAAGGATCTAGTTCTTGCAAAAATTGCATTAAAAAATAAAAATCACCATTAAAACTCAATCTTAAATCATAATAAGTAAAATACTGATCTTGACTTTCATGACTTTGGATTTGTAAAAACCTTACTTTAGTGAGATTTTTTTCTATATTTTTTAAAACACTTTGATAATCTTTACTTTCTTCTAAGGATATTTCATTATCAAAAGATTGCAATTTTTCATCTTTAAAATCAGAAATCAATTCTTGTTTTTGCTCATATTTTGCTTGTAAAATAAATAACTCATCTTTTGACAATTTCATTTGTTTTTCAAAATACTCAAAAATACTCATATAGATTATAAAAAAACCAAATACAAAAGCCATTATCAAAGTCAATATAAATTCGCGTTTAGATAATCTCGTAAAAATATTTTCTAAATTTTCATAAAGATTTTTCAAAAACAAGAGTAATTTTTTCATCGTTAATCTCTTTATTTTTTAACACAAAATGATATTTTTTAAAATCATCATAAAAATCATAATCTTTATTAAGCTTTATGATAAAATCATTATTTTTTATATATAAAGCTTCTATATAACTTTGATGAGAATTTAAGACTTTTAAAAAATTATAAAAATCCTTATAGCAGAGCGTATTTGCATAAAATTTTTGTAACAAATCAATTTTTTGTTCATTTTTTTCTTGTAATTTTTCAACTTCATGATTTTGTTTTTGATTTATTTTTGCTTGCTCTAAGATATCATCTTGATTTTTGATTAAATTTTCATATTTTATTTTTTCTTTTTCATAAAATGATTTTTGCGTATATAAATACAAAGGATAAACTAAGGCTAGTAAAATCCCGCATGTAAAAGCTAATAAAATTTTAAAACTAAAAGATTTTAAATGATTTATTTTTGCTATATTGGCAAAATCAATTTTAACTCGATCATGTTTTTTTAATAATTTTTGATAGAAAGTATTACTATTAAATTTATCAAAACTGCTAAGATTTTGAGTATCGTCTATACTTATGATGTTTTTATATGTATTTTTTAATTTTTCATCATATATTTTACTATAAGTATTTAATGGCATAACTTTGCAATTTTGAAATTCACATCCCAAATACTCCACTAAAACTATGTATTTTTTCTTAAATAATAATGCAAGATTTTCACTATTTGTATCATTCCTAAAATACACTTCAAAGAGCAGGGGTTCTGGGATTACATAATCAACATCTAAAATATCTTCATATTTACACAAAAATACATGAGTAAAAGATTTATCTTGAAAATACTTTAGCTCATATGAAAAATCATCTTTAAGACCAAGTTCCTCAAAGCTCTTTTTTAAGATTTCATCTTCACTAATAGGATTTGTAAGTTTTATATATAAAAGTTTTTCATAAGTAAGAAAATCTTTTTTGATGATTTTTTTACTCATCATAAAGGATTTTTTTGAGATTTTGCTCGTTTTTATGCCAATTTTTTTCTAATTGAACGAACAATTTTAGCATTACCTTTTTTTGTGCTAATTTTTCTATTTTCATCCTAGCTTCTTTACCTATACGCTTAATTGTAGCTCCATCTTTACCTAGTATCATTCCTTTATGAGAATTACTATCTGTAATGATGATAGCGTTAATATAATAAATTTGCTCAAGCTCTTTGATTTTTTCTATTTTTACTTCAGTGCTATAAGGAATTTCATCACTTAAATTTTCATATATAGCTTCTAAAATAAAATCTCTATAGATATCCTTTTCATTTGTGATAGTAATAAACTCAGGATCAAAATAATACGGATGTTCAGGCAAATACTTAATCATCTCATCTAAGAGAATTTTTTTATAAAATTTTTGCTTAGCAGAATAGGGGATAATAGCGCTAAAATGCGAGTTAAACTGAGAATACTCGCTTAATTTTTTAAGTAAGACTTCTTTTTTTACCAAATCAACCTTATTGATTAATACAATATGCGGCACTTTAGGATTTAAACTTAAAAAATTTTCATAATCTTTAATATCATCATAAATACTAGCTACAAATAAAATCACATCACAATCTACAATGCTTTTAATCGCCAAATCAATCATAAGCTGATTCATAGCTTTAGAGCTTGCATGCAAGCCTGGTGTATCTATAAAAATAAGCTGATGATTCTCATGCATTATAATTGCATTAATCTTTCTTCTTGTAGCATTTTGCTTATGAGAAACCATAGCCACTTTTTCTTCTAATAAAGAATTAAGGATAGAACTTTTTCCCGCATTAGTTCTACCCACTATGCTTATAAAGCCACTTTTCACAAGATATACCTAGCTAAATCTTTATTTTCTATGATATCTCCAAGTTTAACTTGCACTTTAAAATCATCTATTTTATAAACTTTTCCAGCATATTCATCTGCTTCAAAACTAATATCTTCCAAAAGTTTTTCCACCACCGTGTGTAAGCGTCTTGCGCCAATATCTTGCATTTCTTCGTTAGCCTTGCTTGCTATTTTTGCTATTTCTCTAATAGCCTCATCTTCAAAAACAAGCTCTACATTTTCAGTTTTTAAAAGCTCAATGTATTGTGTTAGTAATGAATTTTTAGGTCTTGTTAAAATAGCATATAAAGCATCCTCATCTAGCGAATCAAGCTCAACCCTTAAAGGAAAACGCCCTTGAAGTTCAGGAATTAAATCACTTGGCTTGCTTAAATGAAAAGCACCTGCTGCGATAAATAAAATATGATCAGTTTTTAAAGGTCCGAATTTAGTTTGTATAGTACTACCTTCAACTATAGGAAGCAAATCTCTTTGTACCCCTTCTTTACTTGGATCTTGGCGGTTTGAATTTGAGCTTGAAACTGCTACTTTATCTATCTCATCGATAAAAATAATCCCTTCATTTTCAGCTCTTCTTAAAGCCTCGCCTTTAATACTTTCCATATCAAGAATTTTTTCACTTGCTTCTTGAGCTAAAGCTATTCTTGCATCTTTTACTTTCATTTCTTTTTTAACTTTTTTATTACCCACGCCAATAACTTTTACTATATCTTGCATAGCACCCATTTCAGGTGGTAAATTTGGATTAGTATCAAACACGCTTTGTGAAATTTCAACTTCTATTGTGCTATCATCTAAATCACCAGCTTTTAATTTCACGCGCATTTTTTCTAAAGAATTTTGATACTCTTCTTGTTTTTCTTCACTAACACCCTTTGGTAAAGGTGGTAAAAGTTTTTCTAAAATTTTATTTTCTATAAATTCATTAATTTTGTCTTTATTTTTTTCTTTTTCTTCGTTTTTTACTAAATTTAAAGCAGCATTAGCTAAATCTCTAACCATGCTTTCTACATCACGCCCAACAAAACCAACTTCAGTATATTTACTTGCTTCAACTTTTACAAAAGGAAGTCCCATCATCTTAGCAAGGCGTCTTGCAATCTCTGTTTTACCAACCCCAGTTGATCCTATCATTAAAATATTTTTTGGCATGATATCATCTTGAAGTTCAGGGCTAAGCTGCATTCTTCTATAACGATTTCTTAAAGCAATTGCTATAATTTTTTTGGCGTTTTTTTGTCCAATTACATAATCATCTAAAAATTTCACAATCTCTTTTGGAGTTAAATTCATTTATCATCCTCAATTACATAAGTTTTAATATTTGTATTTGTATAAATGCAAATTTCACCAGCTATTTGCAAGCTTTCTTTGACTAATTCTTCTTCATCTAAATTTGAATGTTTGGCTAAAGCTCTTGCAGCAGAAAGTGCATAGTTACCCCCACTACCAATAGCAGCTATAGCACCATCTTCAGGCTCAACTACATCTCCAGTTCCTGAAAGTAAAAATATATGATCTCTATCTAATACCAACATCATTGCTTCAAGTTTTCTTAGGTATTTATCCTTACGCCATTCTTTTGAAAAATCTATTGCAGCTTTTAACAAATCACCCTTAGAACTAGAAAGTAGTTTTTCAAACATGTCAAAAAGATTAAAAGCATCAGCAGTGCTTCCTGCAAAACCTGCTAATACTTTTCCATTGTTTAATTTTCTAATTTTAACTGCATTGTTTTTTAAAACAGTGTTTCCAAAACTTACTTGCCCATCTCCACCAATTACAGATTTATTTTTACCTTTATAAGCTAAAATTGTAGTTGCGTGAAACATTATTCTCCTTTAACTTCTAGCTTAAATACAGCATGAATTGCATGGCCTAATTTTGCTGAAATTTCATGCACACCAAGCTCTTTTATGGTATCACATTCTAAGCTTTTTTTATCAAGCTCTATACCTTTTTGATCTTTTAATGCATGTGCGATTTCATCTTTAGTAACCCCACCAAACAAGCTTCCATTAGCTCCCACAGGCTTAGCTATACAAATAGTGATTTTAGATAATTCCTCTTTTAATTTTTCCAAATTTGCAAGTTCAAATCTTAAATTTTCAGCCTTTTTCTTTTGCTCTGCTTCATATTGTTTTAAAACTTCATGTGTAGCAGCTTTGGCAAAACCTTTGGCAATTAAAAAATTTTGTCCATATCCATCTTTTACTTCTTTAACTTCTCCTGCTTTTCCTAAGCTTTTTACATCTTTAATTAATAATACTTTCATTGTTTTCCTTTTTAAAATTTTCTTCCATTTTTACCTGCGATGATAAATCTCAAAGCATTTAATCTTATAAAGCCTGCTGCATCTTTTTGATCATACACAGCATCTTCTTCAAAAGTACAATAAGCCTCGCTAAATAAGCTATCATTCACACTTTCTCTGCCTATTACTATTACATTACCTTTATATAATTCAAGTTTAACTTTACCATTTACATATTTTTGTGACTCATCAATTAAGGCTTGAAGCATTAATCTTTCAGGCGAGAACCAATAGCCATTATAAATTAAACTTGCATATTTTGGCATTAATTCATCTTTTAAATGTGCTGCTTCTCTATCAAGAGTGATACTTTCTATAGCACGGTGTGCTTTTAAAAGTATACTTCCACCCGGAGTTTCATAACAACCTCTACTTTTCATACCCACATAGCGATTTTCAACAATATCAAGACGACCTATACCATGTTTTGCACCAAGCCCATTAAGTTTTGCTAAAAGCTGTGCAGGAGACATTTTTTCTCCATTAATAGCACATAAATCGCCTTTACTAAACTCAAGCTCTATCACTTCGCTTTCATTTGGAGTTTCTTTTAAATCTTTCACCCAACGCCACATATCCGCTTCAGGTTTAGCAGCGGGATCTTCAAGTACTAAACCCTCATAAGAAATATGCAATAAATTTGCATCCATAGAATAAGGTGACTTACCTGGCTTTTTAGCTATATCAATACCATGTTTTTGCGCATAAGCTAAAAGTTTTTCACGGCTATTTAAATCCCATTCTCTCCAAGGAGCAATAATGGCTAAATTTGGATTTAGCGCCAAAGCACCTAATTCAAAACGCACTTGATCATTTCCTTTACCTGTTGCTCCATGACTAATAGCATCTGCATTAGTTTTATTTGCTATTTCTACTAAAGCTTTTGCTATCAAAGGTCTTGCTATACTTGTACCTAGTAAATATTCTCCTTCATAAATAGCATTTGCTCTAAACATAGGAAACACATAATCTTTTACAAATTCATCTTTTAAATCTTGAATAAAAATATTTTCTTCTTTTACACCCAAAGAAAGCGCTTTTTTTCTAGCAGGTTCAAGCTCTTCGCCTTGTCCAATATCTGCTGTGAAAGTTACTACTTCACATTTATACTCATCTTGTAGCCATTTTAAAATTATACTTGTATCAAGTCCGCCAGAATATGCTAAAACTACTTTTTTAATATCTTTTTTCATTGTCTTTCCTCTTTGTAAAAAAATGATTGTAAAATTTAACGAATTTAGCTTAATATAATGTAAAATATTTAGACATTTTATAACATTTTCTTGTATTTTTTGATAAAATATTTTTATGAGAATAGATAAATTTTTAAATGTAGTTAATATTACTAAGCGTCGTGCTATTTCAGAAGATATGTGCAAAAGTGGTGTAGTAAGTATAAATAATCAAGTAGTTAAAGCTAGTAAAGAAGTAAAAATTGGCGATGAAATAAGCATTAAATTTATAGAATATACCAATACCTATAAAGTCTTAGATATACCAACAACCAAAAGCATACCAAAAGCTATGCAAGAAAAATATGTGGTAAAAATCCAATGAAAGAAATGATTTTAAGCCAAAATGAGCTTTATAAGCTTTGTGAAATTTTACCTAAAAATGGAGTTATTTTACTTCAAGGGGATTTAGCAAGCGGTAAAACTACTTTAGTACAAAATTATGCTCAATTTCTTGGAGTAGAAAAAACGCTTAATTCTCCTACATTTTCTATCATGCAAGAGTATGATTTTCAACAAGGTAAAATGTATCATTATGATATTTATCAAGAAGGTTTTGATGGGCTTTTAAAAAATGGCTTGATTGAAAATTTTTTTGAAGAGGGTTTGCATTTGGTAGAGTGGGGTGATGAAAAATTAAAAAAATATTTAGATAAATATCAAATTTTTAATATAATTTTACAAATCATTCCTTATGAAAATAAAAGAAAGTATATAATACATGAGTAAGCTAGAAGCTAGAAATTTAGAAAAAATCATTAAAAAAACTAAAATCATACACGATGTTTCGCTAGAAGTGCAAAGTGGAGAAGTTGTAGGACTTTTAGGGCCTAATGGAGCAGGAAAAACTACGAGTTTTTATATGATATGTGGACTTATTTTGCCAACAAGTGGACAGGTGTTTTTAGACTCACAAGATATCACAAAAGAACCACTTAATAAAAGAGCAAAGCTTGGCATTGGGTATTTACCTCAAGAAAGTAGTGTTTTTAAAGACTTAAGCGTAGAAGAAAATTTACTTTTAGCCGCCCAAGTAATATATAAGGATAAAAATTTATTAGAACAAAAGATAGAACAAATGCTAGAATTACTTAGCATAGAACCTATTAGACACAGAAAAGGCATGAGTTTAAGTGGGGGTGAAAGAAGGCGTTGTGAAATCGCAAGATCACTTATGTGTGATCCTAAATTTTTACTTTTAGATGAACCATTTGCTGGGGTTGATCCTATCGCAGTGAGTGAAATTCAAAGCTTGATTAATGATTTAAAAGCTATGAATATAGGTGTTTTAATCACTGATCATAATGTAAGAGAAACTTTAGCAATTTGCGATAGAGCTTATGTGATTAGAAGCGGAAGGTTGCTAGCTAGTGGTAATGCTAATGAAATTGCGCATAATGAAGATGTTAAAAAATATTATCTTGGAAGTGAGTTTAGACTTGAATAATGCTTAAACAAAAAACCTCTATAACACAAAAAGCAAAACTATCACAAACCTTAAGATCTTGGCTTCCTATATTGCAAGCTAATATTGAAGATCTAAAAGAAAGTTTAGATGAATTTGCTAAAGAAAATCCTTTTATAGAGATCAAAGAAAACTCAAGCATTACAAACAATCAAAACAAGTATTATCAAGAGTATTTTAGTAAAAATACCACTACACAAATGATTGATGCAAAAAGCTTGGAAGTAAAAAATGTATATGAACTTTTAAGCGAGCAAATCATACCACCATTTTTTCCTACTAAAAAATCCCAAACCATTGCTGAAAAAATCATAGAATGTTTAAATCATGAAGGTTATTTTGAATATGATGAAGAAATTTTAGGTGAATTTGATCCTTTAGAAGTAGAAAAAATCAGACAAAGATTTAAGTATCTTGAGCCTATTGGAGTGGGCGCAAAAGACAATCAAGAAGCTTTTATTTTTGCATTAGAGCATTTTGACTTAGATGATGAGCTTTATGAGTTTTGCAAAATGTTAATTTTAAATTTAGAAAATGCAAAAGATTTTATCAAAGATCCTTTATATAAAAAGGCTATAGCTATAATTAAAAAAATCTCCATTCCACCTTTTTTGGAGTATTTTGAAGAGAGCATGGAAATCATTCCTGATATATTTATTTATCAAGAAAATGGTGAAATTAAAATTAAAATCAATGATGATTATTATCCTGAAATTGCTTTTGAAGCAGATGGTTTAGATCATGAGTTTTTAAGTGCTTATTTAAAAGATGCAAAAAATTTAATCGATGCACTAGCTATGCGTAAAGCTACCCTTTATAAACTAGGGCTTATGATTATAGAATATCAATATGATTTTTTCATGGGCGGAGATATTAAACCTATGCAACTTAAAGATTTAGCACAAGATCTTGAAAGAAATGCTTCTACTATTTCAAGGGCAATTGCAAACAAATACTTAAGTTGTGATAGAGGTTTAATACCTTTAAAATCTTTCTTTACCACCGCAGTTGATGATGGCGAAACTTCTAATGCTACAATCAAAGATTTTCTTAGTAATTTAATTAAAAAAGAAAATCCTAAAAAACCTTTGAGTGATTTGAAAATTCTTGAACTCACTCAAAAAGAATTCCCAAGTGTGCAACTAGGGCGTAGGACTATCACTAAATATCGTATGCAACTTGGTATAGGAAGCTCAAGTGAGCGTAAAAAATTATATGAATTGATGTAGGAAAAGATGAATTTAGAAAGTATTTTTGAAAAAACCATAAAACAAAATGTGCGTTTAGTAGCAGCTAGCAAGTATGTTCAAGATGAACAAATTCGAGAGCTTTTTAAGCAAGGTGTTATAGAGTTTGGAGAAAATCAAGTCCAAGCTTTAGCTTTAAAAAAAGAAAAACTTCAAGATTTAGAAATCAAATGGCATTTTATAGGCAATCTTCAAAGTAACAAAATCAATCTTTTAATCAAACAAAACCCATTACTTTGGCAATCTTGCAATGGCTTAAAAATCGCCAAAGCCGTAGATAAAAGACTTGATTATAAATTAGATACTTTATTAGAAATCAATACTGCTAATGAAAGTTCTAAAAGTGGTATAGAGCAAAATAAGGCCATAGAAGAATATTTACAAATACAAGAAGAGTGTAAAAATTTAAACCTTACAGGCATTATGTGTATAGGCTCTATGGATGAGGAAAAAGTTCAAGAAAGCTTTGAGCAAACTTTTAAAATCTATGAAATTTTACAAAAACACGGGGCAAAAATTTGCTCCATGGGTATGAGTGGGGATTTTGAACTAGCTATAAAATGTGGTTCAAATATGGTGCGTTTGGGGAGTATTTTATTTAAATAAACCCCATTTGTTTTGCTTTTTCTATCATAAAATCTGCGCCATTTTCACTTTTTAATCCTTGCAAGGCTAAAGATTTTTCTTCTAGTGAGAAATTTTCTACCAAATTTAAAAATTGATGTTTTTCTTCTTGGGTTAAAATTTCACATAAATTACGCTCTTTTAAATACAAAGCATTAAAATACTGATGATTTTTAGCCGCATATGGATAAGGAATAAAAATACAAGGAAGTAAATTTGCACTAAGCTCAAAAAGACTGCTTGCGCCTGATCTTGATATAGCTAAATCTGCTTTAGAAATTTTATCCATAATGTTTTTATCAAAGTCAAAAAGCTCTACTTTGACATTTAAATCCTCATAAGCTTTTTTACATCTTTCATAATCATTCTTACCACATTGATGAATGATATTTATGCCTTTTTCTTTAAAGTATAAAGCATTTTCTAAAGCAAGGTCATTAATAAATTTAGCCCCTTGAGAGCCACCAAGAAAAATAATATTTTTTAATTCTTTTCTCACTCTTGCTTTTTGAGAAAAAATCTCGCTGATAGGATAAGGACAAAAGAAAGTATTTGCTTTGTTAATTTGATCATCAAAAGCAGTAAAAAAAGCTTTAGAAAAAGGCTTTAAAAGTGAATTTAAACTTCCTATTTTTGAATTTTGTTCATGGATTAAAAGTGGAGTATTTGCCATTAAAGCACCAAAAGCGCCTGGAGCACTGCTATATCCACCCACACTAAAAACTGCTTTAATATTATGTTCTTTTAAAATTTGTTTTGTTTTTCTTGCAAGTTTTAAAATATGTAAAAATGATTGAACTTTAGCTAAGCCTTTTTTATTAACAACGCCTTGAGAGCTTAGAAAATATTTTTTATAAAAACCATTTTCATTTTCAAACCAAAGTCTATCTTGGCCATTTTCACTTCCTATGTAAATACATTCTATGCCTTGTTTTCTTGCGCTTTGCAATAAACATCTAGCTATAGCCAAATGCCCTCCCGTGCCTCCACCTGTAATTGCTATCATTTGTCCTCTTTATTTAGTTTTTCTTCTAAAAATTTAATTCTTTCCTCTAGTTTTTGAATTCTCTCTTTTTGGCTTATTTGAAATTCTTTAATATAAGCAGGTATACCAATAGCTGTTAAATTTGCCCCAACATCTTTTAATACAACTGCATTTGAACCTATTTTTGCATTTTTACCTATGGTAATATTACCTAAAATTTTAGCCCCAGAGCCTATGATCACACCATCTTCTATAGTAGGATGTCTTTTGGTATTTTTATCTAAACTTGTGCCACCTAAGGTTACTCCTTGATAGATAATCACATCATTACCAATTATAGCTGTTTCACCTACTACCACACCTATTGCATGATCTATGAATATCCTTCTACCTAGCGTAGCTCCAGGATGCAAATCAACCCCTGTTAAAAACTGAGAAATTCCACTAATCATTCTTGCTATGCGTTTATAATTTTTGATATAAAAAAAATGCGCAAAACGATAATTTACCACAGCCCAAACACCAGGATAGTTAAAAACTAATTCCACCCAAGATCTATATGCAGGATCTTTTTGTTTTGGCATAGAAAAATCTTCTTTGATTAGTTTAAAAATACTCATTTAGAACCTATACTTTTTAAGTATCCATTATCATTTAAAAATAAATAAATTTCACCCAAAATATGTTTTTTTTGATTTTCATTTACAAGTTTTGAAGCATAAATTTTTTCATTAATATTGTCCATAATTGCATGCACATCATAATCAAGATCTTCTAAGGTATCTAAAATAGATTGAGCCTCTAGCACGCTTTCTACTTCAAAACCCTTTTCATTAATACTTATACAAGCTTCGGTTGGATGTGTAAAAAGATTATGCTTCATACCAAGCACTTCTTGATAAGCTCCCACTAGGAAAAATCCTAAAAAATAATCTTCAGCTTCTACATCAATATCATGTAAAAACAAAGGATTATCTTTCGAATAAGAAATTTCCCCATCGCTATCACAAGTTATATCCCATATACTTGCACTTCTAGTTGGCTTTTTATTGAGTCTATCAAGTGGCATGATAGGGAAATTTTGCTCTAAACCCCAAAAATCAGGTAAAGACTGAAATACTGAAAAATTCACTAAATATTTTTCTTGCACTTCATTTTGCAAACTCGATAAATCAGCTTGATCACCCACCAAAGAAATAGCTTTTCTCATAATCAAATGTACTAAAATTTCACTATTAGAGCGATCTTGTAAATCCACATAACCCAAATCAAACAAGGTTAAAATACTCTCCATATGATCAATGCTATCATGTAAATACTCAAGTGCATTAGAAGCTTTAATGTTTTTATACAAATCATAAAGTTCATCAATAAGTTTTGGGTTTTTATCTTTTAATAAAAGCTTGCTTTCTGTGTATTCTTGAGAAAAAAGCTCTAAAACAGGCGCTACTAAAACAGCATGATTAGCTGCTACAAAACGCCCACTTTCTATAAAAATATCAGGCTCTAAATCTTTTTTTTGTTCTGCAATACCTTTTAAAATAAACACAACATCGTTTGCATACTCACTTAAGGTGTAATTTCTGCTTGTTTCGTTTTTAAACTGAGAGTATTCTACCGCTAAACCTCCACCAAGATTAATAGCTTTTAAATTTTTTGCCCCCATTTTTCTAAGCTCGGTGTAGATATTACCCGCTTCATTTAGAGCTTTTTTCAAAGGATGAATTTCAGTAATTTGTGAGCCTAAATGAAAATGTATCATAGTAAATTGCTCTAAAAGTTTATTAGCTTTTAAAAGATTTACCGCTTCAATAAGCTCAGTGGATGTTAAACCAAATTTTGAATTTATACCACCACTTTTTGCCCAAATTCCTACTCCAGCTGAATGCAAACGCACTCTTAAACCTATATTTGGCTTTGGCTTAAAACGATTTTTAGCAATTTCAATCATTGCTTCAAGCTCATTAAGTCCTTCCATAGTTAAAGTGATATTATAACCCATTTCACACGCTATAAAGCCCATATTTATGAGTTCTTTATCTTTAAAGCCATTAACTGTTATAGGAGCACTTTCATTATTATAAGCCATAGCTAGTAAAAGCTCGGCCTTACTTCCTGCCTCTAAGCCATAGTTGTATTCTTTACCTAGATTAACTAAATTTTTTACAAAACCTGGATATTGATTGACTTTTAAAGGATATACAGCGTTAAAAGAACCTTTATAGTTAAATTCTTTTTTCGCTTTAGCAAATTTATTATAAATTTGCTCAATTTGCTTATGGATTAAATGAGGAAAACGAAGCAACAATGGCCCCTTATAACCATCATCGCGCAAAGTATTTACTATATCTATAATAGCAGGTTTTTTACCATGATTTACACATACTTTGCCATTTTCAATGATAAAATTATTTGCACCCCAAATATTAATACCATAATCAATCATAACTCATTCTCCAAATTTACTAATTTTATATTTTTAGTATCTTTATTTTCTAAATTTTTATAAAAAATCTCTTCTTTTTGCATTTCATCTTCGCCTATACACAAAAAGATTTCAGCATTAGCATTATCTGCTTGGTTTAAATGCTTTGCAAGTTTTTTTGCTTCATAGCTTAAATATACCTTATGTTTTTTTCTTAAAGTATTTGCTAATTTAAAAATAGTATCTATATAAGCTTCATCCATGGCACAAAGATAAATTCCTTCTCTTGATTTTATGCTTTGTTTTTGTTCTAAAATAGCCATAATCCTTTCTATACCCATAGCAAAACCCACACCATAACCACTTTTACCATCTAAGTATTCAATCAATCTATCATACCTTCCACCACCTGCTACGGCAGCTTTTGCACCGATTTCATCGCTAACAAACTCAAATGCACTTTTAGAATAATAATCAAGCCCACGCACTAATTTTTCATCACATTCAAATTCAACATCATTTTCTTTTAAAAGTTTTTGCAATTTTTCATAATCTTTCTTACAACATGAGCATAAATTTTCACTTAGTTTTGGTGCATTTTCGATTAAACTTTGACAATGATCATTTTTGCAATCAAGCACTCTAATAGGATTTAAGTCTTTTCTTCTTAAACAATCCTCACAAAAACCTTCTTTAGAATTTAAAAAATCTATGAGTTTTTCTTTATATACACCCATACATTCTTTACAGCCTAAAGAATTAATTTTCAAGCTTGTATGAATTTCTAAGCGTTTAAAAATTTCATTTAGCATTAAAATAATGCTCGCATCCTCATACACACTTGCTATGCCAAAGCTTTCTACTCCAAATTGATGAAATTCACGCAATCTTCCTTTTTGTGGCCTTTCATAGCGAAACATAGAGCCATGATAAAACCATCTTTTAACACTTTGAGCCTTGTCCATTTTAGCTTCTATGTATGATCTTACCACCCCAGCTGTCCCTTCAGGCCTTAAACACACATCATTGCCTGCTTTATCAACAAATTCATACATTTCTTTGCCAACTATATCAGAGCTTTCTCCAACACTTCTTTTAAAAAGCTTAGTAAGTTCTAAATGCGGACAATTAATAAAAGTAAAACCATAGTTTTTAGCTACTTTTTCACAAGTTTTTACCACTTTTTCATAAAGAGTAGCTTGATCATCTTGTAAATCTTTCATTCCTTTTAAAGCATTAATCATCTATAAAATCCTTAATTTTTTCATGTAAAATTTCAATACTCAAAGAAGCATCTAATTTTAAAATTTTTATATCTATCTTGGTTTTTAAAAACTCTAAAGTTTCTTCTAGGGCATTTTGTATATTTAAAAAATATTCAACCCCTCTTTTTTCAATACTATCTAGATCTTTTTTAGAAAGTCTTTGTTCAATAAGCTCTTTAGAGCCATGCAAAAATATAACCTTTTGCGGAAAAACCCCGCCTGTGGCAAAAGAATTTAACTCAAATAAAATATTTTGATCAAAATCACATCTTGCATAAGCCATATTAGAAATAAAACTACGATCTGAAATGATAAGTTTGTTTTTATTTTGTGCTAAATGCATGTCGATTAAATTTGCTCTATCTGCTAAAAAAAGCAAAAGCTCAGTTTTTTTAGAAAAATGTATTTTGCTTTCTAATAAAATTTTTCTCAAATGCACTCCAAGCTCACTTCCACCTGGTTCTTTAGTAAAAAATGCATTATGAAAATATTTTTTTAAAAGTTCTATCTGTGTGCTTTTACCCACACAATCAACCCCTTCAAAAGCTATATACAATCTCTCTCCTTTAATAAAGATATAATTTCTTTTGGCACAAGCTTGCTCACATCACCATTATGAGCACAAATTGATCTTACTATGGAGCTTGAAATAAAAGAATTTTTTAAATTTGGCATAAGATATATAGTTTCAAAATCTTTCCAAAGCATGTGATTTGCATAGCCAAGTTGTAATTCATACTCAAAATCACTCACCGCTCTTAAGCCTCTTATAATGATATTTATTTGCAAATTTTTAGCAAGATCTACTAGTAAGTTATCAAAAGTTGTAATTTTAACATTTTTTAAGTCTTTTGTAGCAATTTTTACCATTTTTTCTCTATGCTCTAGACTAAACATAGGCTTTTTGCTTTCACTTTTAGCTATAGCAACTACCACCTCTTCAAACATCTTGCTAGCTCTAATGATAACATCTAAATGTCCATTAGTGATAGGATCAAATGTTCCTGGATACACACAACTA
Source organism: Campylobacter sp. IFREMER_LSEM_CL1890 (assembly GCF_025772045.1). Taxonomy (NCBI): domain Bacteria; kingdom Pseudomonadati; phylum Campylobacterota; class Epsilonproteobacteria; order Campylobacterales; family Campylobacteraceae; genus Campylobacter; species Campylobacter sp. IFREMER_LSEM_CL1890. Next base: position 82,013 of record NZ_JAKMRK010000005.1, read on the forward strand.
GCCATCACTGCCACCTTTGGTATAAATTATGCTCGATATTTGCTAAATCAAGCCATTTTCCTATGATAAATTCATATAATTTTTCTAAATTATCAATCTTAGCATAACTTGCCATTACAGGAGGAGCGATGATAACTCCATAGCTAGAAAGTTTAGCCATTTGTTCTAAATTTAAAGTAGAATAGGGCATTTCTCTTACTCCAAGTATGAGCTTTTTGCGTTCTTTTAAAGCCACTCCTGCAGCTCTTGTAAGTAAAGTATCATTTATACCGCAAGCAATTTTTGCTAAAGTGTTAATCGAGCAAGGTGCGATAAAAGTCGTTTCTATGCCAAAAGATCCGCTTGCTACGCATTGACTAATGTCTTCATTATCTAAAAAATTTACATGTTCAAGCTCAAATTTATCTTTTATGTGTTGCAAAAAGTCTATATTTTGCAAAAGGGAATTTTCTTTTATAAAGCTTATTTTTGCATTTTTACTCACAATAGCATAAATTTGTCCTTTTTCTTTTAAATGTTTTAATAATAAAAAGCCAAGCTCGCAAGAACTAGCCCCGCTAATACCTACTAAAATTTTTCTCATTTTAGCTCCACATAATTTTTACTAATAACTTTACCATGCACGACTTTTCCATCTTTATTTTTAAGGCGAATTCTTTGGTTTAAATTCCCACTTTGCAAGGCTTTTAATTCTATCATCATACTTAAATCCCCATCTTTGATGATACCATAAACAGAATCATTTCTTTGTATAAGGGTTTTGGTTTTAAACATATTATATTTTAAAATCATATTTTCTCTTATATTGCTTTTGGCTATTAAATTTGTGATTTCATCTTTTTTTAATACACCTTGAGGGGCTTTATCAAAAGGAATTTTTAAAATTTTAAAACTAGCAGGACTTAAATTTTCATTACGCGAAATAGGACGCGTAGTTTGCAAAACTTCTAATTTTGCCTTTAAAAAATACTTAAAAAATATATTTTTTTTAAACTGCTCTGGAGTTTTAAATTCAGCCTTTATAAAGCCATCGGCTCTATCAAAATTATGATTACCTAGCTTTAAAAAAATATATTGATTAAAATCAGCAGGCAAACTTGATTGAGTGTTAAGATCCAAAGAAATGATTTCTAGTTGCGGATAATTTGTCTTAAATTCTTTAATCAAAGCTAATTTTACTTCATCAAAATTTGAAGCAAAACTAAAAGTATAGAAAAATAAAACTAGAATGATTTGCTTAAAAAACAATACAACGACCTTTTATAAAAATTATATTAATCGTATAATACATCAAAAAAGTTTGATTTTAGTTAAAAGAAGTGGAGCGGGAAACGAGATTCGAACTCGCGACCCCAACCTTGGCAAGGTTGTGCTCTACCCCTGAGCTATTCCCGCATTTTAAAAGTAGAGTGTGATTTTATCAAAACTTTATTTTATTGTCAAGTTTTTAAAATTAAGGAATGTTTTTTGCTTGTGATTATTAAATTTTAAAAAAGGAGCAACTCATGCAAGTAAATGATAAAAATAGTCCGCTAGCCCTAAACAATATGACAAAAATCAAAGAAAAAAACACATCTTCAGATGAATTTCAAGCTACACTTAATGCACTTAAAGACAAAGAAGAAAAAGAGTATAAAAAAGATAGCAACAATGCTTTTAGTAATACAGATTTAAATATAGGTTCAATTTCTAAAGATTATAGTGTATATGCTTGGGAGAAATTACGCCAAAGCAAATACCAAAAAAATGAAGAAAATATCTTAAATAATCTTTTTAAAACCTTAGATAAAGCAAGAAGTTAATCATTCAAAATAGGGTAGTGCAATACCCTATTAAATTTTTAAAACTTTAACCTCTTGATCTTTTGCCAATTTTGTATCATCAATTTGCGTGATTAAAATATGCGTGTTTTCACATAAAGGTTTTAGCATACCTGAGCCAAATTTAGCTTCGCTTGGTTTAAAATATCCATCGACTAATTTTCCAAAAGCAAAATCATTTCTTTGGCCTTTGAAATTTAAATCTTTAGTCAATCTTGCTTTATCAAATTCCAAAAGTTCTTTACCATAAAGTAAATTGAGTATATTTTTTGCAAAAATATGCGTTGAAACTAAAGAAGCCAAAGGATTTCCCGGTAGGGCTAGAAAAAGCATATCGCTTTTGCTAAAAAGTTTTACATGCTTACAAAGTTTAGCATTGACTTTTTCAAAAATAGGGCTAAAATCACACTCAAGCAAAGCTTGTTTGATAAAATCAGCCTCACCCACGCTAGCTCCACCACTGCTTATAAGCATATCAAATTCTTTATTTTCTAAAAGCTTTTTATATGCATTTAAATCATCTTTTATAAGTCCTAAATACTCAATATCAGCATAATCTTGCAAAATAGCATAAATTCCAAAAGCATTTGCATTATATATGCTGTATTCATCAGCATTTTCCCAAGGTTCTACAAGCTCATCTCCACTTGAAAAAATCCCAATACGCAATTTCTTAACAACATTTAACTCATAAATTCCTTGAGCAGCGAGCATAGCTACCATGCCTGAAGTGATTTTTTGTCCTTTTTTAAACAAAAGTTCTCCAAGCTTTGCTTCCTCGCCTTTAAAGCGGATGGCATTGTTTTCTTTAGCATTTTTAGCATTGAGCTTTTCATCTTCAAGCGAAGCTTCTTCAAGCATTAAAATAGTATTTGCATTTTGAGGAATTTTAGCTCCTGTCATGATTTTATAGCATTCATTTTTTCCTATAATATAATCATTTTTATCGCCTGCTAAAATACTTCCTTTTATTTTTAGCAATTCATTCTTATGTGTATAATTTAGTGCATAGCCATCTAGGGCAGAATTATCAAAAGCGGGTAGGTTTTTTTTCACAAAAACATCTTCATATAAAATACACCCCAAAGCTTGTGTCAAATTTACTTTTTGAAATTCATTTTTTGCTTTGATTTGTTCTTTTAAAAAATCTAAAGTTGCAAAAATATCTCTCATTCTTCAAGCCTTCTTATACTTGCACCTAGTTTTTTAAATTTTTCTTCTAAATTTTCATACCCTCTATCAAGATGATAAATTCTATGAATTTTACTTGTGCCTTTAGCTGCTAAAGCCGCTAAAATCAAAGCAGAAGATGCACGCAAATCAGTAGCCATAACATCAGCTCCCAAAAGCTCTTTAGTACCATTTATAGTAGCAATATGCCCGTTTAATCTTATATCAGCTCCCATTCTTAAAAGCTCACTTACATGCATAAAACGATTTTCAAATAATCTTTCATCAATAATACTTGTACCATTTGCTTTTAAAGCTAAAGCCATAAATTGTGCTTGCATATCCGTTGGAAAGCCTGGGTATTCGCTAGTTAAAATTTCAACTGGTTTGATTTCTTTAGCAGGATTTATACTAATACTATCTTCATTAATATCAAAACTAAAGCCCATTTGCTCTAGCTTTGCTAAAACTGCGCTAAGATGGCTTGCATTGACTTTTTTTAGAGTGATTTTTGAGTTAGTGATAGCTCCTGCACACAAATAAGTTCCTGCTTCAATACGATCAGGAATGATTTCAAAAGGTTTAAATTCTAAAAGTTCTCCACTTGTGCCATAAATTTCAAGTTCAGAAGATCCTATGCCTTGTATATCAAGTCCGGCTCTAGCTAAAACCTCACAAAGTTGCACTACTTCAGGCTCTTTAGCAACATTTAAAAGTCTAGTTTTACCATGAGCTAGGGCTGCTGCCATAATGATATTTTCACTGCCTGTAACAGTGATTTTATCAAACATCACATCAGCACCTTTAAGCCCTCCACTAGCTACTACATAGCCTTGTTTAATCTCAATATTAGCTCCCATTTTTTCTAAAGCTAAAAGGTGTAAATCAATAGGGCGTTGGCCTATAGCACAACCTCCCGGTAAAGAAACTTCACAATTTCCAAATCTAGCTAGTAAAGGCCCTAAGGTAAGTATAGAAGCACGCATTTTACGCACGATGTCGTATTTTGCTATGGTTTTATTTAAGTGTTTTGTATTTATTTTTGCAAAATTGTCTTTAAAAGTATAATTTGCCCCTAAATTTTCAAGCAAAGAAAGTAGGGTACAAATATCTGCTACATTTGGTAAATTTGAAATTTGCACTTCATTTTTAGCTAAAATACTTGAAGCTATCAAAGGGAGTGCAGCGTTTTTTGCACCACTTATTATCACTTCTCCATTTAACTTTTCAACACCATCAATCTCTAAATAAGTCATCAATTTTCCTTAAAATATATACATAATGATATAATAATATTTTACTACAAATATTATATAAATTAATAAGATTAAAGGTGTTTTTTGGGAGTTTTTCTAGTCATACTTGGTGGGATATTTTGGGCCATAAGTGGGGTTTTGGCTGAGTATTTGTTTAAAAATCATTATTCTGCTGAATGGGTAAGTTTTTATCGTTTGCTTTTTACCGGCGTTATTTTAATAATTTTGGGTGTAAAAAATTTCAAACTAAAATTACTAAAGCAAAAAGAAGAACTTAGCTCTCTTTTAATTTTTTCTATCTTTGGTTTATTGATAACTCAATATGGTTATTTTAAGGCTATTTATTATACCGATGCAGGAACTGCCACGATGATACAATACAACGCACCATTAATCATAATGCTTTTTATGTGTTTTAAAAATAAAATTTTACCTAAAAAAATAGAGCTAATCGCTTTGTTTTTAATACTTTTTGCCTTATTTTTACTTATAACAAATGGGGATATTAATGCATTAAAACTTGACATAAGAGGTGTTATTTGGGCTTTTTTTGGAGCTCTTGGAGTGGCATTTTATTCTTTGAGTGCTAGACTTATCATAGCAAAATATGGCTTATTTTTAATCATGGGTTTGGCTAGTTTATTTGCTTCTTTTTTGCTTTTTGTATTATTACAAGGAAATATCCCAAAACATGATTTTTCTTTAAATTCCTTTTTGGCTATGAGCGCGATTGTATTTATAGGTACAATAGGGGCTTTTTGTTTATATTTAAAAGGAGTTGAATTAATAGGGGCTTTTAAAGCTAGTATGATAGCTTGTATAGAACCTGTGGCTGCTGCTTTTATGAGTTTTTTATTTTTAGGAACTATTTATAGCGTAATTGATCTTTTTGCTTTTGCTTTGATTATTCTTAGTGTGTTTTTAAATGCCAAAAAACACTAAGAATAAGTGATTAAAAAATACTAGATAAAACTATCTAGGTTCTATCGTGAAGTTTTTTGGCTACCTCTGCAGCTAATTTTAGCTTTTCATTATCAAAGTGCGTATAAATTCTTGAAGTATTTAAACTCGCATGCCCTAGTGCTTCTTGGACTAAAACTAAATCTTTTTGTTTTTTATAAAGTAGGGTAGCAAAAGTATGTCTTAACATATGGGCTCCATTTTTTTGCTTGCGAATTCCTGCTTTAAATAAAATTTGTTCTACTATACGCGAAACATAAGCTTGGGTTAGGGCTTTGCCATTGCGATTAACAAATAAAAGTCCATCATAAGAAAGATAATTTATCCTTACATCTTTTAAAAGATGTTCTATAAGCTCTTTTTTAATCATCACAACGCGGTATTTATTACCTTTAGCTCTAATGCGTATAATATAAAGATCATTTTCTTCACTAATATCTTTTAATTTTATATTAATAGCTTCACTAACCCTAATTCCTGTAAAAATGATGATTTTAATAATCAAGCGATTGCGTATGGTATTACTTTTAAAATCTGTATTATCAATAGCATCTAAAAATTTACTCACTTCATCTTCACTCATATACTCAGGTAGCTTAACTCCTTTAGAGCCACTTACACCTGCCCAATTTTTAAGGTTGATATCAAAAATATGTGCTTTTTGATCTTCTTCATTTTGTTTATCTAAAAATGCAAAAAAATTAATCACAGCTATGCGGTAGTTTTTCTTACTCGCATCAGACAAAGAAGCACTAATACTTGCTAAAATTTCTACTAAAAGCTCTTCATCGATTTGTTTTAGCGAATAAAGCTTATAAAATAACAAATACTCATAAAGTTTTTTCAAAGGATTAAAATATGTATTTACACCGCTAAGTCCTGCATTTCTTGCTTTTTTTACATAAGCATCAAGCTCTTGTATATTTTTAACACCCTTACTTAAGGCTAAATTTACTACAGCCAAGGCTTGGGGGTCTTTTAATTCTTTATTTGATAAAGAATTTAGTTTAAATTTCACATATCTACAAAGCCAAAATAAAAATGACTTTTCAAAATTTTCTTCACAATCTAGAGGATATTTCATCACTCATTCTCCAAAGCTTTCAAAGTAGCCATTTTTGCATGAATATATGCACTATCAAATAGCTTTTTAGGGCTTTCTTTTATAATCAAACCAAGTTCAGTACAACCCAAAATCACTCCTTGAATCTCCGGAAATTGAGCAATCAAATCACATAAATATCTTTTTGATTTTTCATTTATAATACCTTTGCAAAGTTCATTAAAAATAATGTCATTAAGCTTTAAAATATCATCATTTTTGGGAATAAAAACTTCAATCTTTGAGTTAATTAAAAGTTGTTTATAAAAATCTTCTTGCATAGTGTATTTTGTCCCCAATAACAATACTTTATCGATATTTTGCTCTTGAAGTTCTAAAAGCATAGCTTTGGCTATATGTAAGATAGGAATTTGAATGTTTTTTTGTATATTTTCATAACATTTATGCATAGTATTAGTGCAAATTAATATAAAATCAACTCCACTTTTTTGCAAAAGTAGGGCATGTTGGGTTAAAATTTCACTTGCTTTTTGCCAATCATTCTTTCGTTGACATTCTTCTATTTCTTCAAAATCAACGCTAGTTAAAACTATCTTGGCACTATGTAATTTTCCTAATTTTTCATTTGTTAATTTATTGATAATTTCATAATAACTAAGTGTGCTTTCATAACTCATTCCGCCTATTAAACCTATGGTTTTCAATTTTTTTCCTTTTAAAATTAATATAAAAATTATAAAAAAATCTTACTTAAAAAATATCAAGCTATAATTATAAAAACAAAATAGGGTGATGATATGTTTTTTAAGAAAAAAACCGCGCAAAAGCAAGTAAAACAAAACAATATTTCAAAACAAGATAATACTTTAAATAACGACTTTGCACAAGAAAAAAGACTTTACGAATTTAGAGAAAATATGAAAAAACTTAGCAAAAATGAAAATAGTGCTAAACTTTTAGCAAAACAACTTTCAAGATTAATTCAAAAATCCAAATAAAATCAAAAACTCCACACAAGTTAAACTTTTGTATTAATTTCTTTTTTTACTCATCATTTTAACTTTTTTAGTCTATAAAAATATTTTAATTTAAACTTAATATATATGTAAAATTATATGATAAATAGTAAAATATTGAAATTATATATATTTTGTATTGAAAACTATAATTTTCAAACTTTTATATTTATCTGTTTATACATAAGTAAAATATATTTAAAAATACCTATAATATAGTATTTAAAGCATTTTATTTTTTGGATGAAAATAATTTATCCATAAAAAAATAAGTATAATTTTTTGAAAAATATTATAAGTTATTTTATGCAGTTATAAAAGACTAAAGATGTATATTTTTTATTTCAACTAAATTTTAGTTTATATTTTTGCTTAAATAAATTTGAAGTTTAAAAATGTAGATTAGTTATTTTCTTGACTTTTAGGATAATCAAAAAACACAACTTCCCCACTGTGTTCTTTTATATCTTTAAATTCTTTTATATCAAATTGCATACATAAAATAGCAGAAGTTGGAAAGTTTTCTAAATCTATATGAGCTAGATACTCACAAAGTTCTTGCAATAAAGGATTGTGCATAATTAGCACTACCCTACTCTCTTTTGATTCTTTTATAAAATTTAACACATCCTTTAAATTACCATCATAAAAGCTTTTTTCTATCTTGATATCTTTTTCTTTTAAAGAAAAGCTTTTACAGAGTTTTTGTGCTGTTTTTATACAACGCTTAGCAGGACTTGAGATAATGCTTTGGGCTTTAAATTCTAAATCCTTAATCCTATAAATCATAGTTTTTAAATCATCTTTTCCACTAGAACTAAGTTCTCGTTGTAAATCTTGATCGTAATTTTCTTTTTGAGCTTTAGCATGACGAATAAAATAGATATATTTCATCTTATAACCTTAAATTTACCCAAAGCATATCCACATATAAAGCCAAAAATATGTGCATACCAAGCTATATTAACACCCATAAAAATAGGCACAAAACTCATTAATAATATAGCCACGATAAGTCCTTTGGTGGCGGTTTTATCCAAATATGCATAATACCCCATTAAAACACATATAGCACCACTTGCACCCACTACATTTACAAAACTGCCATCAAAACTTAAATACACATAAAAAGCACTAAGCAAAGAGCAAAGAATTCCACCGATTAAATAAAGCAGAGCAAATTTAAAACTTTTTAAGTATTTTTCAAGCATAGAACCAAATTGAAAAAGCACTATCATATTTAAAATCAAATGAGGCCAATTTCCATGCATAAATATTGAGCTTAAAATTTGCCAATAAAATCCTTGAAAAAAAAATAAATTTAAACCCAAAATAGTATCTAAATTTAAAGAACCAAAATAAAGATAATTTACAAAAATAAATACAATAACATTAAAAGCGATTAAAAATGAAGCTACCATTGCCCTACTTTGTATTTTTGATAATTATAACAAAAAGCTATTTAAATTCTAGCTTACACATAAAATTCACATTAATAAGATACAATATCGTCAAAAATATAATAAGGTTAAAAATGAAAAAACTAGCTTTAGCTTTTTTGATTAGTTTAAATACTCTTAATGCTGGTATAGTCATAGCACCTGATTCTTTGCCGGTAAATATCAAACAATTTATTAAAGATTACTTTAATGCAGAGATTGGTCTAGTAGAACAAGATGGATATTCTTACGAAATTTATTTAAGTGATGGAAGTGAAATTGAGTTTTCACTCAATGGAGAATTTAAAGAAGCTGAAAATTTCAGATCTTTAAATTATGCTATTTTGCCTTTAGCAATACAAAATACCATTAAAAATACCTATCCAAATGCAGCGATTATTGAAATAGAAAGAAAAATTTCATATTACAAAATAGAACTTAATAATCAAATGAAACTTTATATTGATGATAATGGGACTATTTTAAGACAAAAATTTGACGATTAAAATTGTTTAAGATCAAATAAGCAAGTTTTAAATTTTCTTCTAAAAAAGGCTTTAACCCTTATCAAAACTTATAAAAATTTCAATTGCTCCGGTAGAATAAGGAGCTTTATCATAGGCTCCGTATTGATTTTCTCACCTTAAATATTGCTTTTACTTTGTTTGGACAAAATCATAATTAGTACTACTCTTTATCAAATTAGATAAACAAATATCAAATTTTTCCTAAAATATTTAGTATAAATGTATTTTCATTATAGGTATATAACTCACACATAAGCTAAAATTTTTTAAATATTTACTCCTCTTGCACTCTTACTATCAGGCTTTTTGGTAGTTTAAAATATTCAATCCATTCTTGTTCTTTTTGTCTCATTTGTCCTTGATCTACCTCATGATCATATCCTTGTAAATGAAGCATAGCATGTATAAAAAGTAATGCCATCTCTTCTTCATTACTGTGTTTATACTCCATTGCTTTTTTACTTACTTCATCTAAATTTATCACAATGCTACCAAGTAAATTTTCACAATTTTGCATCAAAGGAAAAGATAACACATCTGTAGTTTTATCTATACCTCTTTGACTAAAATTAATCTCACGCATAACTCTTTCATTTACCAAAACAAGCTCTATATTTTGATCGCTCATTTTCTGTGCTATTTTTTCAAGAAAAGAAATATCCATTTCTTCTTCACAAAAAATCATTATTATCCTTTTGATTTTATAATTTCAAAATTATATCAAAATTAAGGAAAAGCATGAAAAAAGCTCTTTGTATTATAAGTGGTGGTATGGATAGTACTTTATGTGCATATTTAGCTAAAAAAGAAGGATATGAGATCATTGCTTTACATTTTGACTATAACCAACGCACCATGCTTAAAGAAAGGGAATGTTTTAATAAAATTTGTGAAAAACTTAACATAAAAACAAAATATATTTTAGATGTGTCATTTATAGCAAATATTGGAGGAAACTCACTAACAGATTTAAATTTAGAAATTCCCAAAGAAAAACTACATGAAAAAGAAGTCCCAAACACCTATGTTCCTTTTAGAAATGGTATTTTTTTATCTATCGCAGGTGCTATAGCTGAAAAGGAAAATTGTGAAAGTATTTTTATAGGAGTGGTACAAGAAGATAGCAGTGGTTATCCTGATTGTAGTGCGAAATTTATACAAAAAGCTAATGAATTTATCAATGAAGGTACAACAAAAACTTGCAAAGTACAAATAAAAACCCCATTAGTTCATCTAAGTAAAGGACAAATAGTTGAATTAGCCCTAAAAGAAAAGGTAGCCTTAGAATATACTTGGTCTTGCTATGAAAGAGGAGATAAAGCTTGTGGTAAATGTGATAGTTGTTTATTAAGACTAAAAGGCTTTAAAGAGGCTAATGTAAAAGATTTTATAGAATATGTTTAAAAATTTACTTTCATTTTATTTTAGTTTGTATAATTTGCTTTTTTAAACATTAAGGAGAAAACATGAAAAAAATATTATTTGGTTCATTTTTAGCTGCTTCGATTTTGGCAAGTAGTGCTTTGAGTAAAGAATTTAGCTTAGATAAAGCACACACAAATGTAGCTTTTAAAATCAAACATTTACAAATTAGCAATGTAAATGGAAATTTTAAAGATTATGATGCAGTAATTGATTTTGATAGTGCTAAATTTGAATTTAACAAACTTCAAGCAAATATAAAAGTTGCTTCTATAAACACAGAAAATAAAGCAAGAGATGCACATTTACAACAAGATGATTTTTTTAAAGCAAAAACTCATCCAAACATTACTTTTACTATGAGTAAATATGAAAAAATCTCTAATGAAAAAGGTAAAATGTATGGCTCATTAAGTATTGCTGGAGTAAGCAAAGATGTTGTTTTAGATACTGAAATTGGCGGTGTTATTAAAACAGATAGTGGCAAAGAAAAAGCAGGTTTTACTCTACAAGGACAAATTAAAAGAAGTGATTTCAAATTTGCTCCTGATACTTCTAGCTTAACACTTAGCGATGAAGTACAAATTAGCATCGAAGCAGAAATCAACGAAAAATAATACTATAAAAGCATTTTACTTTTTGTAAAATGCTTTTGATTTTTATTTAGCTACCCAACCTTCTTTTTTCCAAATTTTTTGAGCTTCTTTACTTTGTGTAAATTTGATGAATTCAGCTACTTTTGGATTTTTTAAACCTTTTTGCGTTGGAACTATTTCAGCTGCTCTGTAAATGATTGAATTTTTATCCGCTAAAATAAATTTATTTTCTTTCTCTCCAACTGCTTTAATCCAATGTGTCCAAATGATTAAAGCATCGATATTTTGATTATTTTTCCACTCATCAACCGCTGCTTTTGAATTTTTAGCATATACTTTAATGTTTTTTCTTAATTTTTCTAGGTTTTCAATTTTTCCTGTTTTTAAAGCCATATCCTCATATAAGCCAACCTGCCCTGCTCCATCAACCACCATAACATTAACACCATCTTTTAAAAGATCTTCAAATTTTTTAATTTTTTTTGGATTATTTGCTCTTACAATCATACCCGAGCCTCTAGCATTTAAAACTTGAACATCTTCTATTTTGATTTGTTTTGGCATTGCTTTAACAAAACCATCCATCATAGAAGTATTACCTGAATAAATAATATCAGCATCTGTTTTTGCTTTTTTTATCCATTTAGGTGTTGGTCCTGCATTAATAATAACTTTTTCTCCATGTTTTTCTTCAAATTGCTTAGCAAGCTCTTTCAAAACAGGAGCAGGACCACCTGGACCATAAACTAAAATTTCAGCATTTAATGCAGCTGCAGCAAATAAACTTAAAAATAAAAATTTTTTCATATTTTTTCCTTAAATTAATAAAATAAAATCGTAAATATATCTTTTTAAAGTTGATATTTTTTTAATCAAATAAACTAATTTTTTTCTCTTGTGCTAAAAAATATTCCAAAAACTCTTCTTCGCTTTCTTTGATTAGGCAATATTTAAAATCAAAAAAATTCTTTAATTCACTCAAATTTATATAAGAAAAATCACAAAATAATGAATTTTTTAATGCTATTTTGAAATCTTTAACGCCTTGGAGTTTTTGGCATATAAATTCAAAATCTTTTTCATTTTCCACAAGTAAAATTACTCTAGAACTTCCACCAAAAGCACAAATTTCATTTTTTGAGTTTAAAAAATATGCCTTAAAAAGATCTAACTTTTTTTCATTAAAATTAAAAGATAGATTTTGCTTTTCAGCAAAATCAATAAATCTAGCAAAAATATCTGCATAAAAAAATGCAAATTTTAAATCTTTAAAATACAAATTTTTACAAAGCAAACTCGTTTGAAATAAAGATTTAGAGCCTAAAATTTCGTATTTACATGCTTTTAAAGTATGAAAATTTGATTTAAGTTTTAAAATAAATTTTTCATCATCAGAGCAAAAGAAAGTTTTTTCTTTTGAATTTTTCAAAAGATCAAAATCTAATAAAATATTTGAGTTTAAGACTTTAAAATTAAATGCCTTTGCAAATTTTAATTCTACATGATTGCAATATATAAATTCATAAGATTTTTCTTCACTTAAAAATCTAAAAAGTCTAAAAATAGTTGCTTCTAAATCATCAACTTGAAGATAAAACACATCTTTATCTTCAAGTTTTAATCTTTCCTCACTTACTATAACATAAGCACCAAGTTTTATAGCAAAGCTTGCTTGTTCATTATTTTTAGCAAAAAAAACACTTGCTTGTTTGACTTTGTTTAAATCTATACTAAAATCATAAACACTAGAAGTTGCTCCATAATTTAAAACTCGAGCATTAATAAGTTCGATAAAGTTAGAAATATTCATCTAGCCTATTAAAGCTCCATTTTCGATAAAGCCTTGCGGGCTTATCAAAACTAATTTTCCATCTTTTTGAGCACTTAAAATCATACCTTGGCTTTCATGACCAAAAATTTTAGCTTTTTTTAGATTTGTAATTACGCAAACTTGCTTGCCTATTAACTCACTAGCTTTATAAAATTTAGCAATACCTGAAAGCACTTGTCTTAGTTCGCCATTTTCAAGTTCAAGTTGAAATTTTAAAAGCTTTTCACTGCCTTCTATATTCTGACAATCTTTTACTAATGCTACTTTGATTTCGATTTTTTTAAAATCATCTATTTTAATTTGAGCTAAATTTGGCTTCTCTTCTAATTTTTCTTCTTTTTTGTTTTCTTGGGTTAATTCAACTTTTGGAAACAAAGCTTCACATGCACTTGATTTTAAATCACATAATTGATTATTTAAAATTAGTTTTTGATAATTTTCGTTTGATATTTCAAAATTTAAAGCCTTTGCAATTTTTAATGCTATCTTTGGCATAGCAGCTGAAAGTAAAATAGTTGCTTTTGTTAAAATATTAGCACATAAAGCCACTAAAGCATTAGCTTTTTGCGTTTGATTATTTTTAATCAATTTCCAAGGCTCATATTTACTAATACTTAAATTTGCTAAAGATAAAGCCTTGAAAAGTTCCTCTAAATAGCGATTTGGCTGGATATTTTCCAAAGCATTGATTGCATTATCTAAATACTCTTTGCATTCATTTAATTCTTGATTAAAATACAAATTCACATCTTTACACTCAATAATATTTTGAGAATACTTAGCACTCATACCGATAATTCTATTTAATAAATTTCCAAGCTCATTGCTTAATTCTGCATTGATTCTAGTGATTAATGCTTTTTGCGAAAAATCTCCATCATTACCAAAAGGAACTTCTCTGAGTAAAAAATATCTAAAAGCCTCTAAACCAAAAGTATCTGCTACTTCTTTAGGCGCTACTACATTACCTTTAGATTTGCTCATTTTTTCACCATCTTTAGTCCACCAACCATGTGCTGCTATAAATTTAGGTAAAGGAAGTTCTAAACTCATCAAAAACGCAGGCCAATACACTGCATGAAAACGCAAAATATCTTTGCCTACAAAGTGTATATAAGCAGGCCAAAGATCCATATTTTCATCATCAAGTCCATAGCCCAAAGCACTCACATAATTCATCAAAGCATCAAGCCAAACATACACCACATGTTTTTCATCATTTAGTTCTTTTGGAAGCTTTATACCCCATTCAAAACTCGTTCTTGTAATGGAAAGATCTTTTAAGCCACCTTCTACAAAATAAATCAACTCATTAGCCTTATTTTTGGGTAAAATCGGCTCTTTTTCTTTGTACCATTTAAGAATTTGATCTTGATATTTAGAAAGCTTGAAAAAATAACTTTCTTCTTTTAAAAGCTGTGTTTTCTTACCACAATCTGGACAATGACACTCATTTATAAGTTGAGTTTGAGTAAAATAACTCTCACAAGAAACACAATAAAAGCCTTCATAAGTGCCTTTGTAAATATCACCTTTATCATACATTTTTTTAAATGCTTTTTGAACGCTTAATTTGTGATTTTCATCCGTAGTTCTAATGAAATAATCATAAGAAATCTCAAACTCATCCCAAAGTTTTTTAAACTTAGCACTAATTTCATCTGCATATTCTTTAGGAGTAAAATTTCTAACGCTAGCAGCTTGCTCTATTTTTTGACCATGTTCATCTGTGCCTGTTAAAAAGAATGTTTTTTCTCCTTGTAAGCGATAAAATCTAGCCAAAGTATCTGCTATAATCGTAGTGTAAGCATGACCAATATGAGCCACATCATTTACATAATATATCGGGGTAGTAATATAACGCATTTTCAACCTTTATTAAAAATCAAATCCACCTTCTTTACCTTTAGACATACTCTTATAAACTGCTTCTATATACTCTTTTCTTAAAGAGCACTCAAAAATCATAGAGCAAGGTAAACAAGATTTTATTTTTTTTTCGTTTTGACAAGCTTGAAGTTCATTTTTTTTAACTTCTAAAGCCAACTCAAATTCATCTTTAACTTCAGCCATTAAAAACCTTTATAAGCTTGTTTTAGTTTTTCAATTTCATATTTAGAACCCAAAAAGCATGGCGTACTTGCATGAATTTTTTCAAATTCTAAATCAAGTAAAGAATCATTTTCTCCATTGGTAGAAAATCCTCCTGCTTTTTCAAAAATAAAAGCAAAAGGAAACACCTCAAAATATGCTCTTAATTTTCCATTTGGTGCATCGCTTGTTGCAGGATATGAAAACAACCCTCCACCTTTGAGTAAAATTTGGTGCAAATCACTCACCATAGCACCAGAATATCTCAAGCGATAACCCTCATCAAATAAAGCTTTTATAAAGGCTCTATGAGTATTTGACCAATTTTTTTGTGTCCCACCGCTTGCATTTAATTTGCCTTTTTCGTTTAATTTTAAATCCTTAACAAAAACAAATTCATCTTTTTCGTTTAATCTATAAAGCTTAGGAGTGTCTATACACACTATAAGCTCTAAACGCACGCCATAAATAGCATAAATTGCTGCTTTTAGATTTTTTGCACTAGCCTTTTGCTCATAAATAGCAAAAATAGAACCTATAGCAAAATTCACATCTACTAAAGAAGAACCATCTAAAGGATCATAAGCAACAACATATTTTTCATTTTCATTGATTAGCAATTGCTCTTGTTTTTCCTCGCTAATTAAGCTTTTTAAACCTTTGCTTTGCTTTAAAATTCTAGTGATAATCTCATCGCTTTTTACATCAAGTTTTAATTGATTATCTCCTGTGGCATTTTGAGAAGTGGTATAATCAAAATCTTTTAAATATCTAAGTTCTTTTGAAATTTCAATCACTGCTTTTTGTATATCGTCAATTAATTCTTGCATATTTTACCTCTATACTTTTTTTGAATTTTTTAATATAAAATCACAAATACTTTCCAAATCATCCAAATAAAGCCAAGTTAAATTTTTATTTTCAATTTTCTCATAGCTTGCAATAGCCTTAGAATAAGCAAAATAGCTCTCATCTACTTCTTTACAAAAAACGCTAATTCTTGGCATATCTAAGGTTTTTAAGCCCTCTATAAGTAAAAAATCAAATTCTCCTAGCTTAGAAATAGCTTCATCTAAAGTACTTGGAGAATGTGTAAATAAAGTTGTCCTTGTAGGACTTAAAACCATTACATCAGCACCACTTTGAAAAAATTTAAAACTATCTTTTTTTGCTATATCAAAGCTTGCTTTATCTTTTGGATCGTGTTTTATAATGCATACTTTATAATTTTGTTCCATAAAATACTTAGCAACTTGAGTAATCAAAGTCGTTTTACCTGAATTGGAAGGCCCGCTAAAAGCCATTGCTAATCTTTTCATAACTTCCTTAAATCAAATAAAATAAATGAAATTATATCTTTTTAAAAGTTAAAAGCTTATAATTATAAAAAAATTAGGAACAAAAATATGAAAAAAGTTTATATGATTATTTTTTTAACACTTATTTTTACCGCATGCTCTAATAAAACCCAAGAGCAAAGTGAAATTAATTTAAAAAGCCAAACTCTAATGTATGCACAAAAAATTAATTTTAATTATAAAGATAATAGAGTAGTTGCTTTATTGAGCTATTTAAACCCTGTATTAGATGAAAAAAGTCAAAAAGAAGTTTTTGTACTTAGTTTTTTGCCAAATATCAACATCAAGCAAGAGCAAATTTCAATACTCATAGATGGAGAAAAAACTAATATAAAAACCTTAGATCAAAATGATAAATTATTTAAATATATCATTAAGAGTGATTATGCAAGTTATTACAAAATCACTCTTAATGAATTAGTGCAAAAACCTATTTTAAAACTTGATTTGTGTTTTGAGAATCAGTGTTTTGAGCTAAAGTTTCAAAAAATTTCGAAATCGGTGTATTATCGTTCAGAAGATGCAAATAAACAACATAATTAGCTAAAACTTTCTTAGCATATACCCTGCTTTCTGCATAAGGAACAAGCTCCATTGATAAAAATGGCTCATATTTTCCCGCTCTAAACATATCTTCTCTTTTGAGCATTCTAGTGGTAAATCCTATACCTCCATTATAAGCATAAGCCACAAAAACCGGGGAATTAAGTTTAGATTCTAAATAATCTAAATGATGATTTGCAAAAGTATAAGCTGTTTTTGGTTCAAAAAGCATGTCTTGATCAAAATTTGGAATTTGCAGTTCTTTATTGCCTATATGATTAGCTAAAAATGGGATAAATTGCATAATACCCAAAGCATAAGAAGTTGAAATGGCTGTTGGTATAAAACGACTTTCTTGTCTAGCTAAAGCTAAAATCATAGCTTTTCTTTGCGTGGAATAATCTTTTAAATATTCAAAATAAGGCATAATAAAATAATGTTTTTTAAAACCTTCGGCCCTTTCTTTAATATAGGCATAAATAGCGATATTTTCCTTGGTATAAAAATCTTTTGCAAGTTTTTCTAGCTCATTAGGAGTACCTTTTGCAATTTCTTTTGCGAGCTTTTGCCAAGCAAAAGGATCTTTCATATCAAAATCATTTTTTTGTTTTTTTGGCTTTAATTCTTCTATTTTAGGTAAAGGCAAGCCTTTTAACTCTCTTGCATAAAGACTATAAATATTTAAAGAATCACTTTGAGCAAGCTCATCAATGTACTTTTTATCTTGAGTGATCAAATATAGCCAAAAATTTGCATTATCTACTAAAGGTTTGCTTTTAAAAGTATCTTTTGCTACTTGAAAAAATTCCAATGCTTTTTTATCGTCATTTTCTAAAATAGCATTTACACCTAGATAAAAAGCATTATCTTGAAAAGTTAAATTTGCATCTACATTGACTAGAGATTTTCTTATCAATGGACTTTTTTTCTTAATGATAATTTCTTTTACAAAATTTGTAAATTCTTTTTCTTTAGCTAATTCATTTACAAAATCTTTTTCTAAGAAAAAATCTTTTTTATCTTTTAAGAAATTATAGATTTTATAAAAATTAGCACTATCATAATTTAAAACCGCATAACTTAGAGGATCTTTAGCATCAAAAGCTTCTAAAAGTTTTGTTAAATTTGGATTATCCTGTGGGATATTTTTTTTCATCTCATTACGCACTGAAGCATTAAGATCTTGTATAAAAGTTAAACTATTTAATCTTATAAGCTGACAAGTAGCATTAGCATCTAAGATATTTTGCGTATTAAATTTATAACAAGCTTCATATTCTTTATTATACCCCAAAGGCGGAATAATGGCTTCAATGGCATTTTTAATACGCCCTGCATAACGATAAATATGTTCTTTTAAACCTTCAACTTCTTCTTTTTTAAATTCATTTTTTTCTAATAAACGATATAAATAATAATCCTTAGCTAAAGAATTTGGTCTTTGCTCTAATTCTTTATAAGAATACATTGCACTATTTGCAAAAACCACTCCAGCTAAAAGTAACACTACACTTTTTTTCAACACTTATAAACTTCCTAAAATTAAATTTGATAAAAATATTTGGATAAATTTTAATCCTAAAATAATAATCAAAGGTGCTAAATCAATACTCCCTATAGTAGTAGGAATAAACCTTCTTACAAAAGCATAAGCAGGATTAGTTAAACGATATAAAATTTGCACTATAGGATTATATGGATCAGGCCTTACCCAAGAAATCAATGCTGCAATGATTATAATCCATACATAAATTTCAATAACTAAAGAAAAAATTTGCACCAAAGATACAATCAAACTTGTTCCAACTCCCATTTTACTCCTTTATAATTTCTTTAACAAAAGGCTTAATTAAAGTATAAATTTCACTCATTTCAGGTCCGTGAGTAACTCCTGTTAATACCAAACGCAAAGGCATAAAGAAATTTTTACCTTTTAAATTTGTTTTTTCCATCAAAATCTTTTTAAACTCATCATATTCTTGAGGTAAATCTAAATCTTTTAAAACTTCTTTAATCAACTTACATTCTTTTTCAAATTCATTATAATTTTTAACTGCAAAAATTGCTTGTATTTTTTCTCTTATCTCATTTAGCGTGCTAGCTTCTTGAGTATAAAATTTTGCAAGCTCAGCTACATCTTTGCCTAAATTTAATAAAGAATTTAATTTATCATTATCAAGCATTTTTATATGCTCACGGTTAATTTGCATTAAACGCTTAGTATCAAATCTTGCAGGAGATTTTGAAACTTTTTTCAAATCAAACCATTCTATGGCTTCTTCTAAAGTAAAAATCTCTTTCGGAGTTTTATTACCTAAAAGTATTAAATAATTTGCAATAGCACTTGCTAAATATCCATTATCAAGCATCCATTTTACACTAGAATGAGCCTCTCTTTTGCTCATTTTAACACCTTCTTCATTTAAAATGATAGGCAAATGTGCATAAGTCATGCTTTTATCATAACCCAAACTTGCTCTAATATGTTCTTGCTTAGGAGTATTTGAAACATGATCTTCGCCCCTTATAATACAAGTAACACCTTCTAGCATATCATCAACCGCACAAGCAAAATTATAAGTTGGGGTTTTATCAGCCCTCATAATCACAAAACTATCAATATCTTCAGGATTAAAACCAATCTCACCTTTAATATAGTCTATAAATTTCATTTGCGATTGAGGTTTTTTAAGACGGATTACGAAAGGTTTTTCACAATTTAATACATCAATATCTGCAAGTTTTTCACAAGTACCATCGTATCTATATGCTTGATTTTTACTTTTAGCTAGTTCTTTTTTATGAGCTAATTCATCCTCAGTACAAAAACAAGCAAATGCTTTTTTTTCACTTACTAGCTTTAAAGCCATTTGACGATGAAATTTCAAATTCTCACTTTGTACATAATAATGCTGCCAAGTTATACCAAATTCTTTTAAAATAGCTTTTATTTCTTCTTCTTTTCCAGCTATATTTCTAGCATTATCCGTATCTTCAATACGCAAAATAAAATCAGAATTTTCTTGTCTTGCTTTAATATAATTAAATAAAGCTGCTCTTAAATTTCCAATATGCATATCTCCAGTAGGCGATGGTGCAAACCTATACATTATTTATCCTTTTAAAAAACTTTTTTATCATTATACAATTAAATACTTGCTATTTCTTTTAAGTTCACACAAAATTCACTCAATAGCAATATGATTTCATAAATAATTCAACATAAAGGATAAAAAATGAAATTAAAAATAGCTTTAGCAACATTAGTTACTGCAGGTTTTGTTTTTGCACAAGATATGATTGTAGGAGTTAATGCTTTACCAGCAAATTCTAAAAATTTCATACAAAAACATTTTACAGGTTCAAATATTGCTTTAGTTAAACAAGATATTGATAGCTTTGATGTTTATTTAGACAATGGAACTGAGCTTGAGTTTTTTATCAATGGAGATTGGAAAGAAATCGATGCAAAATACAGACCAATTGATACTTCTTTTTTAAGTCCAAATGTTTTAGCAACGATTAAAAAAATGCACCCAAATGCAAGTATAATTAAAGTTGAAAAAGAAATTCAAGGTTATAAATTCAAACTTAATAATATGATGGAAATTTATACTGATGTAAATGGAAATTTCTTGGGACAAAAATTTGATGATTAGAATTTAAGCTAAGCTTTTTTGCTTAGCTTTTATAAGAATTTAGAGCAAGCTCTTGTATATTATAATTAGCAATTCTCTTGTAAGTAAAGCCTTTTTTCTCTAAAAAATCAAGTAAAATTTTCTCCATTTTTTCTAAAGCATTTAAGACTTCTTTTGAAAGTTCAAAACTCAATGGCTCTATACGCTTTGGTACGCAAGCTAAAATTTGAGTTTTAGGTAAATCTCCCATAAGTTCCATGTATTGTAAAGTTTGAAGCATTTCAACCTCATGCGCACTACCACTCCAATTAACTTTTTTTGGCATTGCATCATAAGGAAAGAAAAAAATATCTCCAATCTTAGCATCATCTGCTGCAATACAATCAATCACAATCATTTCATCATATTCGGCTATAATATAGCTAAGTTGTAAAGCCAAAGTTCCACCATCTACAAAACTCACCGAGTCTTTTTCATGATAAAACTTATAATTTTTTTCTAAAAGTTTGCAAAGATGAACGCCTAAGCCCTCATCTGCAAACATAATATTACCAATACCTAAAACTAGAAGTTTCAACGATTTTCTCTTACAAATTTATAACCGCTAAAGATAGCATCTAAAGCACCATCTTTACCTTTAACTGAGTTAAATACAGCCATATAAATATGCACTGGAACAAAAATCAACACAACCCACATTAAAATTCTATGATAGGTTCTAACATCAGCCAATCCACCTAACATTACCTCAATAGGTCTTAAAATATTATATAAAAATCCACCCAAGCCTTCATGATATACATGCATATAAAGGATTAATCCTGTCAAAATAAGCCCAAACATAACAAGATAAAAGAAAAGGTAAGTTACAAATTGCAAAGGATTATATACACCTTGTAAATGCGGGTGCTTTCCTAGGAAAATGTAAAATTTAATTTGCTCTATCCATAATTTTACATTAAAAATATCTTTTATACTCTTTCTCTCACCATCACTTTTTGAATCAAAAAAGAACAAATATGTTTTAAAAATCACACAAGCTATTAAGATAAAACCAAAAATTTGGTGCACCATGCGGTATTTTGCCTGCATAAATAAAGTCGGTTCAGATGAAATAGAAGGAGCTTGAAATACATAAGAAATATAATATCCAGTTCCCACTAAAATCACGATTGCAACCGCTCTTAACCAATGTGTAAAACGAAGACCGATACTAAATTCGTATTCAGCCTTTCTGTTTGATTTTAAGGAATGTTTAGAATCCATACTAAAGTCCTTTCCTTATAAATTTACATTAACTTTATACTCGCTAAGATTATTACCTTTAGTATCCATTACATGTACTGCACATGCTATACAAGGATCATAAGAGTGAATAGCTCTTATTACTTCTAAAGGCTGTTTAACATCAGCTAGTTTCATACCAATAAGACATTGTTCATAGCTACCACCTACTCCATTTGCATCTTTTGGACTTGCATTCCAAGTAGAAGGAACTACTGCTTGCCAATTTTCAATTACACCATTTTTAATCCTACACCAATGGCTTAACGCACCACGAGGTGCACTTCCCATAAATCTACCTTTGTATTCTTTGTTTTTATCAATTACATAAGTAGTACAAGTGCTTTCATCTGTTTTTAAATTTTCAACCAAAGAATCAAATGCTTTTAAACCATGATCAGCAATAATTTTAGCTTCAATTGCTCTAGCGCCTGTTCTTCCTAAAGTGCTCATAAGTGCTTGAACTGGTAAATTCGTAGCTTTTAAGAAAGAATCAACCGCTTCTACTACAATTTTATTACCCTTAGCATAATTTACTAAAATATTTGCTAATGGCCCAACTTGCATAGGCGAATTTTCATATCTTGGAGCTTTAATCCAGCTATATTTGCCTTTAATATCAAATACCTTACTATGAACCATATTACCTTTATCATCAATGCTTTCACCATCAATTAAGCCTGTATAGTTTGGATTAGTTTTACCATCATAAGGATGTAAAGCTTCATTGTCTGCATACCATGATCTTGTAGCCTCTTCAGTGATTTTAGCTTCATCTACTTCTTCAACCTTACTCAAATCACCATTTCTAATAATACCACCTTCAAACAACCATTCATCACTTGAAATTTGGAATTCTCTCTCAGTATAGAAGTTATTTACCCCTACATCATTTAATACACTTGCTTCTTTAGAGTAAGCTTTAGCTGCCATGATTAAATCCGGATAATAAGCACGATTAATAAAATCAGCTACTTCTTGGAATTTAGTCATATATTCAGCCATTCTTGATGGGTTTAAAAGATCCATAACACAAGTTACACCACCTACTGTTAAACTTTGTGGATGAGGATTTTTAGCACCAAAAATCGCCATAGCTTGAGCTATTGTTCTTTGAATTCTTAAACATTCTAAATAATGCGAAAGTGCAATAAGGTTTTGCTCAGGAGTAAAGCGATAAGTTGCGTGTCCATAATAAGCATTTGCAAATGGTCCAAGATTTCCTTTATCTACAAAGATTTTTAGTCTTTGCTGAACTTCTAAAAGCTTATCTGCACCTGTTGCATAAGGCATATCAGTATATTTAAATGCTTCATCACTTGCTTTTTTTACATCAGCACTTAAAGCACTTACAACATCAACAAAATCAAGACCATGAAGTTGATAAAAATGTACAGGATGATCATGCATGTATAAAGCTGCATTCATTAAAGTTCTAGTTAAAACTGCATTTAGTGGCGGAGTAATACCTAAAGCATTTTCTACTGCGATAATCCCTGCTCTATAATGTGAAAAAGTACAAACACCACAAATTCTTTGAGTTAAAAAGCCTGCATCTCTTGGATCACGACCTTTTACAATAGTTTCAATCCCTCTCCATAAAGTCGATCCTGAATATGCTTCTTTAATGACATTATTTTCATCAACCACTACTTCAACTCTTAAATGTCCTTCTATTCTAGTAAGTGGATCTATAATAATTCTTTTTGACATTTTTAATCCTTATTTTTTTCTAATGAAGCAATTACAGCATGCGCAGCAACAGCTACGCCTGTTACACAAAGCACACCTATACCAATTTTATCTGAAATGCTATCAGCACCCAAGCCATAAACAGTATCAAATAATCTTCCTGCCATCACTTCTTCAAAAGGTCCCATAGTATCCCAAAAATCAGGTTCAGAACAGCCTATACAACCATGTCCTGCTTGGATTGGCCATGAAGTATGTTGATTAAATCTCTCTCTTGAGCAATTATTAAAAGTATAAGGGCCTTTACAACCTACTTTATAAAGACAATATCCTTTTTTTGCTCCCTCATCACCAAATTGTTGCACAAATTCACCCGCATCAAAGCGTCCTCTTCTTTCACAAAGATCATGAATTCTTAACCCATAAGCCCATTTTGGTCTATTGTAGGCATCAAGTGCTGGCAATGTTTGATACAATATGTAATGAATCACATTACCTATAATATTTTTTTCACTTGGAGGACAACCTGGTACATTAATAACTGTTTTATTTGTTACTTTACTTAAGCTTACAGCATTGCTTGGATTAGGTCTAGCAGCTTGGATACCACCAAAAGCCGAACAAGTACCTATAGCAAAAATAGCTAAAGCATCATTACAGGCTTGTTCTGCTAATTGTCTTCCTGTTTTTCCATGTGGTCCTATAGTTAAAAAGTTTTCTGTAGCACCTGTTGGTATACCACCTTCTACCATTAAGATATATCTACCTTTATATTTTTCCATAGCAGCTTCAAGATTATGTTCAGCTTGCCAACCTGCAGCACCCATTATAGTTTCATGATATTCTAAAGAAATATGATCAAAAATCAAACTATCAATGGTAGGAGCATCACTTCTTAATAAACTTTCAGAACATCCTGTACATTCAGCCATATGAAGCCAAATCACTGGAAGTCTATCACTGAGCTCAGCAGCTCTTGCAACTACTGGAGTAAAGCTAGCAGGTAATGCTAAAAATGCAGTCATAGCACTAGCCCATTTCATAAAATCTCTTCTTGAAAAACCTGATTGCTCTAAGGCTTTAGAGATAGAAATCTCATTTTTCAAAAGAGGAAGTTTTTCTAATGCGTCTAAACGGCGATTAAAAATATCTAAATCACTCATTTGTTGTTCCTTAAATTATAGAAATATCATTAAAGATTTTAAAATATTTATTGTTAAGAATAGATAAAAAATGATAATTTTTTAATCAAATATACGAAGTATTTACAATTTAGTATTATTAAGATAATTTTACTCTAAATAAGCAAGTATTACACTTGCTTATTGTTTAACAATGATGATTTCATCATCTTTAGAATCTATAATAATCTCATCATTTTCATTTAATTCATCCGATAATATCATATCACTTAATTTATCTTCTACCATATCATACAAAGCTCTTTTTAATGGTCTTGCGCCAAAATCTACATCAAAACCAACTTTTGCTATTAAACTAGCAGCATTATCACTCAAGCTTGCTTTAATACCCCTATTTTCAAGACTTTTTTGCAAGGTATTAAAAAGTAATTTAACTATTTTTTTAGCTTCACTTTCTCCCAAAGGGTTAAAAGTGATAATATCATCTAAACGATTTAAAAACTCCGGTCTAAAAAAGTTTCTAAGAGCTTCTTTAATAGCTTTTTCTTTTTCTTCGCCCTTTAACTCCATAATAAAATTTGCACCTATATTAGAAGTTAAGATAATGATAGTATTAGTAAAATCAATCGTTACGCCTTTACTATCTGTAGCCCTACCATCATCTAAAATTCCCAAAAGTATATTAAATACATCTTTATGGGCTTTTTCTACTTCATCAAATAAAATCACACTATAAGGCTTTCTTCTAACAGCTTCAGTTAATTCCCCACCTTCTTCATGCCCTATATATCCTGGAGGTGCACCTAAAAGTCTTGATATACTGTGTTTTTCCATAAATTCACTCATATCAAAACGCACCATAGCTTTTTCATCATCAAATAAAAATTTAGCCAAAGCCTTCGCACTTTCTGTTTTACCTACTCCAGTTGGCCCTAAAAATAAAAAGCTTCCTATAGGCTTAGTTGCTTGATTTAACCCTGCTTTGTTACGCTTAATAGCTTTAGCTAAAGCACTCAAAGCCTCATCTTGCCCTATGACGCTTTCTTGTAAATACTCTTGAATATGTAAATATTTTTGTTTTTCAGAAGTGAGCATTTTTTGCACACTAATGCCTGTCCATTTACTTAAAATACCAGCTACTAAATCCTCATCTACTTGATTTTTAAGCAAAACTCCTTCTTGGGTCATTTGTTTCCATTTTTCTTCTAAATTTAAAACCTCTTTTTCGCACTCTAAAATTTTGCCATATTCTATTTCAGCAGCCTTTTGAAAATCTCCTTTATTTTTAGCCAAAATAGCTTCATTTTTTAAAGTATCGATTTCTTTTTTCTTTGCACTTATGCCATTAAATACTGCTTTTTCATTTTCAAATTTGGCATTAAGTTTGATTTGCTCTTCTTTTAAATTTGCTAATTCTTTTTTAATCTCTTCCAATCTTTTTTCATTAGCTTCATTTTCTTCCATTTTTAAAGCTTCATTTTCTACTTCCAAACTTTCAATTTGCTTTCTAACCTTTCTTAAAGAATTTGGCTCACTTTCTATTTGCATTTTTAATTCCGCTGCAGCCTCATCAATTAAATCAATCGCTTTATCAGGTAAAAATCTATTAGCTATATAACGCTTAGATAGCTTTGCAGCTGCCACTAAAGCACTATCATTAATAGTTACATTATGATGAATTTCTAATTTTTCTTTTATACCTCTAAGCATAGCCAAAGCTTCATTTACACTAGGTTCAGCTACATTTACAGGCTGAAATCTTCTTTGTAAAGCTGCATCTTTTTCAAAATATTTTCTATATTCTTTTAAGGTTGTAGCACCTATAGTATGAAGCTCACCTCTTGCTAAAGCAGGTTTTAAAATATTTGCTGCATCCATGCTCCCTTCATTTGCACCTGCACCTACAATGGTGTGAATTTCATCTATAAATAAAATTACATTCTTATGTTTTATTACTTCATTTACAACTGCTTTTAATCTATCTTCAAATTCACCTCTGTATTTTGCCCCTGCTATTAAAGCACTCATATCTAAAGCTATAACTTTTTTATTTTGCAACGAAGTAGGAACATCTTTTTTTACTATCCTTTGTGCTAAAGCTTCCACCACAGCAGTTTTTCCTACCCCTGGCTCACCTAATAAAATAGGATTATTTTTAGTTTTTCTGATTAAAATTTGCATTAATCTTTGAATTTCTTCTTCCCTACCTATAATAGGATCAAGCTCATTGTTTTTAGCTTTCATAGTCAAATCAATACCAAATTTAGATAAAGAATCAAGTGTTTCATCACTTGTTTTAGTTTCTATTTTAGCTCCTGCTCTAATGAATTCTAATTCTTTTTTAAACTCATTTAAATCTACAAATTTAGACAAAAGTTCCTTAATAACCCCGCTAGCACTTTCTGAAACAAGCCACATATCCACAGCTAAATAGCTATCTTTATTTTCTAAAGCCAAGCCTTTTGCTTTTTCTAAAGAATTAATAAATTCATTTGAAAATTTAATATTGTCTTTATTTACATTTGAGCTAGTAGGAAAAGATGAAATTTTACTTTTTACTTCTAACTCAAATGCCTCTTTAGAAACATTTAATTTATTAAAAACTTGATTAAGCAAACTGGAGCTATCAACACTTAAAGCCCATAATAAATGCAAAGGTTTTATTTCACTATTCTTAGAATGAATGGCCAAAGAAATTGCACTTTCTATATTTGAAAGCATAGAATCTGTTAAAAAATCTTGTATATTTGCCATTTTTACTCCTTTTTACTTTTATATGAAGTGTATTATATAACTTTAGTCTATTATTGTCAAGTTTATTTAGTTATATTTATAAATAATTTTTTATATATATACACTAATATCATAAAAATATTTACTTTATTTACGATTTTTTAAGCAAAAATAACTAAAATTAGATAATTATTTTATGAATTCATATTTATTTTGGAGTTTTTCCTTTGAAGACAAAAAGAAATCTTATTATCGCAGCTAGCATTTGTAGTTTAATAACCGCTTCTTTTATTTTTACTAACTTGCAAGCTAAAAATCCCGCTCCTAGCGAAGCAGAAAAAAAAATAGAAGCTTTATCTAAACTTACAAGAACTATGTCTATCATAGAACAATATTATGTTGATGATGTTAATTATACAGATTTGGTTGATAAATCCATAGCAGGTTTGCTTACAAATTTAGATGCCCACTCTTCCTTCTTAGATGAAAAAGGTTATAAAGAACTTAAAGAACAAACTAATGGGGAATTTGGTGGACTTGGCTTTACTATTACCCAAAAAGATGGAGCAATTAGTGTTGTAGCTCCTATAGAAGGAAGTCCAGCGGATAAAGCAGGTATTAAAACTGATGATATTATCTTAAGAATTAATAATGAATCGACTTTAGGTATGACTTTAAATGAAGCTGTTTCTAAAATGCGTGGAGAGCCTAAAACAAAGGTTACTCTAACTATTTATAGAAAAGGCGATGCAAAGCCATTTGATGTAAATTTAAAAAGAGATATCATAAAAGTAGATAGTGTTTATACAAAATTAATTGAAAATGAAAATTTACTTTATTTAAGAGTGACTAATTTTGATAAAAATGTTGTAGATGAAGCTAGTAAAGCGATCAAAAAACATTCTAATACAAAAGGAATTATACTAGATCTTAGAACCAATCCAGGCGGTATTTTAAATCAAGCAGTGGGTTTAGTAAATCTTTTTGTAGATAAAGGAGTAATCGTTTCACAAAAAGGTAAAATTGAAAGCGAGAATGTAGAATTTAAAGCAAATCCTAGTAAAAAAATCACCAATGCACCTTTAGTAGTGCTTGTAAATGGTGGTAGTGCAAGTGCAAGCGAGATTGTAAGTGGGGCTTTGCAGGATTTTAAACGCGCTATTATCATAGGAGAAAAAACCTTTGGAAAAGGTAGTGTGCAACTTATATTACCTATGGATGAAAAAGGCAAAGAAGGCTTGAGACTTACTATAGCAAAATATTATTTACCAAGTGGTAGAACTATACAAGCTGTTGGAGTTAATCCTGATATAGAAGTATTTCCAGGAAAAGTAAGTAAAGAAGAAAATCACGGCTTTGAAATCAAAGAAAGTGATCTTAAAAAACACTTACAAGCTGAACTAGATAAAATCGGACATCAAGAAAAGAAAAAAGACAACAAAGAAGATAAAAATATCATTACCAAAGAACAAATTAATAATGACATACAACTAAAAACCGCAATAGATGCGATTAAAATTTTAAACATTACAAAAGGAGAGTAAAATGGCTATGAAATTAGATCTTTTATATGAAGGAAAAGGTAAAAAAATGTTTAAAACTGATGATGAGAATTTGCTCATCACAGAATTTAAAGATGATTTAACAGCTTTTAATGCAGAAAAAAAGGGTAATGAAGCAGGAAAAGGTGCATTAAATTGTAAAATTAGTACTGAAATTTTTCATCTCTTAGAAAAAGAAGGCATTAAAACCCATCTAGTAGAAACCATCAGCGAAAAAGAACAAATTGTTAAAAAATGTAATATTATACCCATTGAAGTTATTACTAGAAATGTAGCTACAGGATCTTTAACAAAAAGATTAGGCATTAAAGAAGGCACGATTTTACCTTTTGCTGTAGTTGAGTTTTGTTATAAAAATGATGATTTAGGTGATCCTATCATCAATGATGAGCATTGTTTGATTTTAAATCTAGTAAAAAGTGAAAAAGATTTAGAATTAATCAAAAATACCGCAAGACATATCAATTCTATTCTAGTAAAATTCTTTGAATCTAAAGGTTTAAGATTGATTGACTTTAAATTAGAATTTGGTATTGATAATGAAGGAAATATGATCTTAGCTGATGAAATTAGTCCTGATAGCTGTAGATTTTGGGATAGCAAAACTAATGAAAAATTAGACAAAGATCGCTTTAGACAAGACTTGGGTAATATAAAAATGGCTTACAAAGAAGTCTTAAAAAGAATTTTAAGTTAGGAAAAATAATGAAAGTAACTATAAATATCACACTCAAAAATGGGGTTTTAGATCCTCAAGGCAAAGCCATAGAAAAGGCTTTGTATTCTTTGGATTTTAATAATATTGCAAATGTTAAAACCTCAAAACAAATTAGTTTTGATATAGCTTGTGATGATGAAGAAGAAGCTTTTAAACAAGTTGATTTAATGTGTAAAGAATTACTTGCAAATACTGTGATAGAAGATTATGAGATAATATTATGAAAGTAGCTATTATTCGTTTTCCTGGAACTAATTGTGAGTTTGATACAGCTTATGCCTTTGAAAAATTAGGGGTAAAAACTGAAATCATTTGGCATGAAAGACAAGATTTTAGTGCAGATTTAATCGTATTACCTGGAGGTTTTTCTTATGGAGATTATTTAAGATGTGCTGCTATTGCAAAACTTGCTCCTGCTATAAAAACACTTAAAGAGCATGTTCAAAAGGGTGGATATGTTCTAGGCATATGTAACGGCTTTCAAATTTTATTAGAACTTGAACTTTTAAAAGGAGCTATGAAACATAACAATAGTTTAAGTTTTATTTCTAAAATGCAAGCATTGCAAGTAGTATCAAATAATAATGCTTTTTTGAAAAATTTTCAAAAAAATGATATCATAGAATTACCTATTGCCCATGGAGAAGGAAATTATTTTAATAGCGAAGATGGTATTAAAATGCTAGAAGATAAAGATATGATCTTACTAAGATATATCAACAATCCAAATGGCTCTTTAAACGATATAGCAGGAATTTGCGATGAAAATAAAAAAGTCTTTGGATTAATGCCACATCCTGAAAGAATGTGCGATGATATTCTTGGATCAAAAGTAGGACTTAAAATGTTTGAAGGATTTTTAAATTGCTAAAAATCTTCAAATTTTTTTGTCTTTTTTTACTAACTTTTAACTTATATGCTCAAGAAAATAGTGTTTTTGAAGATTATAACACTTTAGAAAAAAATTACAATCAATTAGATGATCAAGCTAAGCAAATTTATCAAACCATCGCTCCAAGTGATGAGAGTAATTATGAAAGTAAAATCGATGATGAAAATTTCATCCCTCAAGGTTCTTTAGTATTAAACGCAAAAGAATACACTGATGAAGCTTTCATAGATGAAGCTTTTGCTATAGATCTTGAGGTTATTACCACAACTAATGTGAGTTTTGATTTAAATGTGAGTTTTGAAAAAAGTGATGATATGCTTTGGATCAATCCTAATCCTATTTGGGAACAAAAGGCTAATTCATATCATACAAAATTATGGTTTGAAGCTAAAAGTTTAAATGCTAGTTTAAACAAAATCATCGTTTCATTAAGTAGAAATGATCATATTTTTCAAAGCTCATCATTAATTATAAAGCCCATTAAACTTAAAAAAATCGATGCTCCTTCTAATAAATACTCACATATAGTTGCAAGCAATTTGGAAGTTAAACAAGTAAAAGCGAGTAGTTTTGATAATGATAGTATAATTTTATTTATAGAACTTGCGGGAGAAAACACAAATCTAGCAAGTTTTAACATAAAAGATATCCAAAAACAAGGTGTAGAGGCTATTAAAGGCGATTTTGAAAAACAAAGTGGATTTTATTATGCTATTTTAGATAAAAGTAAAACGCGTTTTGATTTTTCTTACTTTAATTTAAATTCTAAAGAATTAAAAGATTTTTCCTTAAAAATAGAACTTAAAGAAGATAGTATAAGTACACAAAGTGATTTAAATCCAAAAACTAATGATTTTAAT
Organism: Campylobacter sp. IFREMER_LSEM_CL1890; assembly: GCF_025772045.1. Taxonomy (NCBI): domain Bacteria; kingdom Pseudomonadati; phylum Campylobacterota; class Epsilonproteobacteria; order Campylobacterales; family Campylobacteraceae; genus Campylobacter; species Campylobacter sp. IFREMER_LSEM_CL1890. The sequence goes on from NZ_JAKMRK010000005.1 coordinate 113,626, forward strand.
TTTTACAAACAAGTTTTTTTATGGAGCTTGTGTGGTATTTTCGCTTTATGGTTTGTATTTAAAAAAAGCTACACAGCTTTAGGTTTGGCAATTTTGGCTCTAATAGCAAGTTTTTTAGCTCAAAATAACATATATAAAGCTATATTAAAAGCTGAAAGTAAAGTGCAAATTTTACCAACTCTAAACTCAACTCATTTTTATTCTGGGAAATACAAACAAGAAGTAGAAGTGTTAGATTCAAGAGATGAATACAGAAAAATTTTATTTAATAATGGAAAAATAGGCTGGGTGAAAAGTGAAGATTTATCAAAGATTTAAAGCTTTAATATTTTGGGTAGAATTTATTTTATCTATTATATTTTTATGTATTGCCTTTTTATTATTGCAATCGCAAGAAAAAATTTGGAAAATCAGAAAAGTATGGTCAAAACTGCAAAAATATGTAATAAACTATAAAATTCAAACCCAAGGTTTTATACACCCTCAAGCTAATTTGCTTTTAATCAATCATCAAAGCTTGCTAGATATAGTTGTTTTGGAAGATTTATGCCCAAAAAATATATCTTGGATAGCTAAAAAAGAACTAGGCGAACTCCCTGTTTTTAAAACTTTGATTAAAAAACCAAAAATTATTTGTATAGATAGAAGTCCAAAAGGCCTAGTAAAGCTTTTAAAAGAAGCCAAAGAAAGATTAAACGAGGATAGAATTTTAGCCATTTTTCCAGAAGGCACAAGATCTAAAACACAAAAACTTTTAAAATTTAAAGTCGGAGCTAAAATTTTAAGTGAAAAACTTAAGTTAAAAGTCCAGCCTGTGGTAATTATTGATTCAGCTAAAATTTTAGACACCCAAAATTTTAGCGCAAATAGTGGTGTTTTAAAAGTGGTATTTCTAGATCTTGTTGATACAAGTAAAGATGATTGGCTTGAGCAAACTAGAGAAAAAATGCAAACAATCTTAGATAGCGAAAGGTCACAAGCTTGATTGGTACGATTTTAGCTGTAGGTTTTGGAGGCTTTTTAGGGGCCATATCCAGAATGCTTACTAGCAACTTTTTTAATAAAATCATTCCTCATAACTTTCCTTATGGGACATTAATGGTCAATATAATAGGATCATTTTTAATAGGTTTATTTTTTTCTTATGCAAATTCTAAAGGTGTGCATATTTTTACTAAAAATTTAATTAGCACTGGTTTTTTGGGTGCCTTTACAACTTTTTCAACTTTTTCTTATGAAAATTTGTTATTTTTGCAAAATGGTGATTATTTTCACTTTTTTATAAATATTATTTTAAATGTTATCCTTTGTCTTTTGGCAGTATGGATTGGTTTTTTAATTTTTAAATAAAGGAGATATAAATGCAATTTCAAACTGAAGTTAATCAACTTTTACAACTTATGATTCATTCTTTGTATTCTAACAAAGAAATTTTTTTAAGAGAGCTTATTTCTAATGCAAGTGATGCACTTGATAAACTTAGTTATTTAAGCGTGAGTGATGATGCTTATAAAAATTTAAAATTTGAGCCAAAAATTCAAATTAATTTCAATCAAGAAGCAAAAACCTTAACTATAAGTGATAATGGTATAGGTATGAATAAAGACGATTTAATCAATCATCTTGGAACCATTGCTAAAAGTGGCACAAAAAGCTTTTTAGAGAACTTAAGTGGTGATGCCAAAAAAGACTCTCAACTTATAGGACAATTTGGTGTAGGCTTTTACTCTGCTTTTATGGTAGCTTCTAAAATAGAAGTTTTAAGCAAAAAAGCATTAGATGATAAAGCTTATCTTTGGACTTCTGATGCTAGTGGCTATGAAATAGAAGATGCAAATAAAGATGAACAAGGCACTTGCATAACCTTGCATTTAAAAGATGAAGAGTTTTTAAACTCATACCGCATTGAAAGCATAGTAGAAAAATATTCAAATCATATACAATTTCCTATTTTCATGGAAAAAGAAGAATATTTACCACTAGAAGAAGGTGAAAAAGAACCTAAAAAAGAATTAAAAAACACTCAAATTAATACAGCAAGTGCCTTATGGAGACAAAATAAAGCAAATTTAAAAGCTGAGGATTATGAAAGATTTTATGAACAAAACTTCCATGATTCAAACAAACCTATGCTTTATATCCACACAAAAGCTGAAGGTTCTATAGAGTACAATTCTTTATTCTTTATACCTGCACAAGCTCCATTTGATCTTTATAGAGTAGATTATAAAAGTGGTTTAAAACTTTATGTTAAAAGAGTTTTTATAAGCGATGATGATAAAGAATTATTACCAACTTATCTAAGATTTGTGCGTGGGATTATTGATGTAGAAGATTTACCGCTTAATGTTAGTCGTGAAATCTTACAAGAAAATAAAATCTTAAAAAGCGTTCAAGAAGCAAGTGTTAAAAAAATCCTAGCTGAACTTAAAAAATTCAAAGAAAAAGATAAAGAAAATTATCTTAAATTCCATGAAAATTTTGGAAAAGTTTTAAAAGAAGGTTTATATGGTTTTGGCGAAAATAAAGACGCTATAGCTAAGCTTTTATATTTTAAAAACTCAAATAAAGAAGAATTAATTGATCTTGAAGAGTATAAACAAAACCTAGCTGAAGGTCAAAATGAAATTTTTTATATTAGCGGAAAAAATGAAAAACTTTTAAGAAATTCTCCGCTTCTTGAAAGCTATAAACAAAAAAATATCAATGTTTTATTACTTGATGAGGAAATTGATACCATAGTTATGCCTATGATGAATGAATTTGAAGGTTTAAAATTTAGCGCTATTAACCATCTAGCTAGTGAAGAAACTAGCGAAGAACAAAAGGCTGAATTTGCAAGCTTACTCATCAAAATAAAAGAAGTTTTAAAAGATGAAGTTGAAGAGGTAAAACTTAGCCAAAGACTTTCAAATAGTCCAAGTTGTATTGTTTATGATCAAAATAAACCTGATTTTGCTATGCAACAAATTCTTAAACAAATGGGACAAGAACAGCAAGTTAAACCTATACTTGAAATCAATCCTAATCATGAAATTTTAAAAGCCTTAAAAGAAAATGATACTTTAGCTAATGAAATGGCACATATTCTTTTAAATATGGCTAAGCTTAGTGAAGGTATGGGTATAGACAACCCTAGCGAATTTAACAATGCTTTAAGTAAAATCGTTTCCAAGGCTTTAGAAAAATGAAAAATATAGCTATTTCTAAAGATATTTTGCACGAATTTTGCATTATAGATGTAAGAACTCCTAGCGAATGGAAAAATGGGGTTATAAAAGAAGCTATACTCATCGCACTTTGCGATGATAATGGCTTTATGAATGAAAACTTTATCCAAGAGTTTAAAGAAAAAGTAGATTATCAAAATAAAAATATAGCCTTTGTGTGCGCTACAGGCTCAAGAAGCAAACATACTGCTATGATGATAGAAGATGCTCTAGGTATAGAATGTACTAATTTAGATGGTGGCATGGTAGCGCTTTTATCACAAGGTTATGAAGCAACAAAAGAAGGTTGATTATGAAAAAAATATTTTTATCTTTAATGCTTTGTACTAGTTTTGTTTTAGCAGAAGTTAAAAATATCGATATTAACGCAGGAATTTTAGAAAATTATCAAGTAATTGATGTTAGAAAACCTAGTGAATGGGTACAAACTGGTACTATAAAAAATGCCATTAAAATTAGCTTTTACAATGAAGATGGCAGTATAAATAAAAATTTCGTCGAGGAAATTAAAAAGATTTCAAGTAAAAAACCTATCGCTATAGTTTGCAGAAGTGGAGCAAGAAGTGCTAAGGCTTCTGCTTTACTAGATCAAAATGGCATAGAAGTTACTGATTTAAAAGGTGGTATGAATGCACTTTTATCACAAGGTTATGAAACCTCAAAATAAGTCTAACTAGACTTATTTTTTCTTTGGTCTAAACACAGAAATTACTTCTTCATTATTTTCAATATAAACTCCACCTATCAAATCTACGCAATAAGGAATAGCAGGAAATATAGGTTCAATACATTCTCTTATAGCTTTTGGATTACCCGGTAAGTTAATAATTAATGATTTTCCTTTTATACCTGCACTTTGTCTTGAAAGTATAGCCGTTGGTACATATTCTAAGCTTTTTGCACGCATTAACTCCCCAAAACCTGGAAGCATTTTATCACACACTGCTTGTGTTGCCTCTGGTGTCACATCACGCAAAGCAGGCCCCGTACCTCCTGTAGTAAAAATCAAATCACATTTTACTTCATCTGCCAAATAAGCTAATTTTTCTATGATTAAATCATACTCATCAGGAATTAGCTCATAATAAAAGCTTTTTTCATTTTTTATATAAGAATCTAAAATTTTTTCTATCTCTACTCCGGATTTATCCTCATAAACTCCGCTACTTGCTCTATCTGAAAGTACTAAAATTCCTATTTTTACCATTTTCACTCCATTATGATTTTTTCTATATCTTGTTTGTCTATTTTTTCATTTTCTAAAAGAATACTAGCTAATCTCACTACTTTTTCTTTCATTAATTCTAAAAATTCTTTCACTTCTTGCTTTTGCTCTTGTAATAAACCCTCATTTGCCATGGCGAAAGTTTCCATAAAAACGAGCAATTCTTTAACCTTTAAAAGATCACTTTGTGCATTAGTGTAACTTTCATTAAAAATAAGCTCCATAGCAACTGAACCTGCTAAAAAAACTTTTATTTTATTTAATAATTCTGATTTTGATTTGATAGTATTTTCATATTCTTTAAACCTATCTTCAATTAGGGTAATTTTTTCAAATTTAACATCAAAATAAAAAGCACACAAGGCTTTAGCTGCTTGATATGTGGCTTGAATTTTTCTTTCCTTGTCGCTTAGAGAAAAAATCTTTTTTTTACCCATTAAAACTTTATTAAGCACTGCAAAAAAATCATTTTCTTCTATTAAATCTGATTTTCTTCTTATAGCATTAATAGCCGCTTCATTAACTAAAGTCTCCAAGGCAGCTCCACTAAAACCCACACTAGCTTTTGCAATTTTTTCTAAATCTACGCTAGATTTTTTTTCTTTCATATAATTTTGCAAAATATGCATTCTATCTTTAAAATCAGGCAAAGATATAAAAATTCTTCTATCAAAACGCCCTGATCTTAGTAACGCATTATCCATAAGGTCGATTTTATTTGTAGCAGCCATCACTATAACACCACTATTATCTTCAAATCCATCCATTTGAGTTAAAAGTTGATTTAGCGTATTATCTCTTTCTACATTGGAAAAATCCCCTCTACTTTTACCAACTGCGTCAATTTCATCTATAAAAATAATACTTGGAGCTTTTGATTTAGCTTTTAAAAAAAGCTCTCTAACTCTTTTTGCGCCCATACCTACATAAATTTCTACAAAACTAGCCCCACTTTGATAAAAAAATGGCACTCCAGCTTCACCTGCTACTGCTTTTGCTATCAAGGTTTTACCTACTCCAGGAGGGCCTACTAGCAAAACGCCTTTTGGCATTTTCACGCCAAAATCTTTATATTTTTGAGGATTTTTTAAAAAATCAACGATTTCCAAAAGCTCCACCTTAGCCTCATCAACCCCTGCTACATCTTTAAATTTAACTTCACTTACTACATCTTGTATGGTATTATTTTGTTCATTTTTTTCTAAAATATTTTTTTCTAAAGAAAGTAAATTTTGCCTATCTTTGTTTTTTTTATTAAGAAAGAGTAAAAAGCTTATGAGAAAAGCAAGTAAAATAAATATCAAAAAAAACTCACTCAAATCATAATCTTTAGCATATTCTAAAGGAATTTTTTGCCACAAAGCATTTAAATCCACTACATCTTTAGCGATTAAAAAATTTCCTTCTTTGCTTTTTAATAATATTTCATTATTTTCTACTATAGCCTTTTGGATTAAATTTTGTTCTAAAAGCTCTTCATAAGCAGCCTTGCTAATATAATCTGGTTGATTTTTTAAAAATGCAATCAATATAAAAACACAAAGCAATAAAAATGAAGCCAAGATAATCTTTTTATTTTTCATCCTCTAACCTTAAATAGTTACAATCTTCTTTGCATTCATATTTTTCAATACTTATCCATTGTTTAGCAATATCTTCTTTGCTTGTAATTTTGATTTTATTAAAAAATTGATCATAGCCTTCATAAAAACCATCTTTTTTACTCTCGACTAAAATTTCTAAAATATTTTTTTGGTTTTTTCTAAACTCATAATTATTTTGTGCGACTATATCTTTTAAAATATTTAATCTTTCTTTGGCTATATCACCATTAATTCGCTCACTCATAGAAGCAGAATGCGTTCCATCGCGTGGTGAGAAAATAAAAGCATGAATATGTGTGAGTTTAAATTGTTTGAAATTTTCTAAAGCTTCTTGCCATATCAACTCACTTTCCCCAGGATGTGCTACGATAAAGTCTGTTCCTAAAGCAAAACCCTTTTGATTTAACTCATTAAACAATGCTAAATCATTTTGCGTGTGTGATCTTCTACGCATAATGCGTAGCATTTTCTCATGAGTGTGTTGCAGGGCAATATGTAAATGCTTTTCAAGCCAAGGTTCATCTAAAATTTCTTTAAAACTCTCATCAATTTGAGCAGGCTCTAAACTCCCAAGTCTTACTCTTTTTATACCATTAATCTTGCCTATTTCTTGCAGTAATTTTCCAAGTGTAGTTTTATCTTTTAAACCATAACTTCCTATATTAGTACCCGTTAAAACTACTTCACTATAACCATTTTGAGCCAAAAGTTTGATTTGTTTTATTATTTCCTCGCTTGGCATGCTTCTTGATTTACCTCTAACACTTGGGATTATGCAATAACTACAAGCAAAGTCACATCCTTCTTGAATTTTTACAAAAGCTTTAGTGTGATTTTCATAATTACTTACGATTTTTGTATCGATAAAGCGTAAATTTCCAAGCTCATAAAAGGCTTTATCCTGTGAGATTAACTCGTTAATTTTATCTTTATTAGAAGCTCCTAAAACTCCAAAAATTTCTTTTTTATTAAAAAAATCCTTTCCCTTGCTTACAGCACCACAGCCTGTAAGTATAACCTTAACTCCATTTTTTTTTACACTATTAATATAACTTCTAAGCCCACTATCAGCACCATTTGTAACCGTGCAAGAATTTATCACTATCACATCAGCTTCTTGTTCATTTTGTGTGACAATATGATCTTTAATATAAGTTTTTAATAATTGCGTATCATAAATATTAGTTCTACAACCAAAAGTTTTAAAATATACCTTTTTTTTCAAATATCTTCCTTATTTTCTATAAATTCATGTTTTGCCATATATAAATTTTGCGATGGATAGGCTATTTTTATATCATCATGTTTATTAAATTCATTGATAATTTCTTTACTTATATTACTTCTTAAAACCAAGGCCGCATAAGAATTTGTCATATACCAAGCAGAAATTCTCATACCATAACCTTCTAAAAATGTAAAAAACCTAGGTTCTACTTTAGGATTTCTAATGCTGTATTCATTTCTTAATTTATTCATGGATTCTTTTGCAATTTTTGTATAGCCTTTGGAAGCTTTTATAACGATTTCTTCTACTATATCTAAGGCTTTTTGATGATTTGAATCAAAAGTTAAAGTAATATCAAGTCCATCCCAAATTGTTTTCATCCCATGATGAGTATAATTTGATATAAGATTGGTAAAAATAAAATTATTTGGTATGAAAATTATCCTACCACTTCTTCGATTATCTGTATAAGTTAGTAAAGATATATCTTCATACAAAGTTATTCTTAGAAACGAAATATCAATTATATCGCCGATATAATGTGTATTGTTTTGAAAAACTCTCACCCTATCGCCCACTCTAAAACTTCCACCAAAAACTATCACACACCAACCAAGCATAGACATAAACATATCTTTCATAGCAATAGCCAAACCAGCAGAAGCAAAACCAAGCACAGTAACTAAATAGCTAATATTTTCAATATATCCAAAAAGCAAGATTAAAACAATTACATTGATATTAATAAAATTAATGATTTTATTTGCTGTATAAAAGCGATCATTATCACCTATATATTTTCTAGCTATAAATTTGAGTAAAAATGCTATGGCTACAACTATAACAATAGCCAAAACTATATTGAAAGCTCTTACACCCTGAATTTTAATTGAAGCTGTCGTTTTTTCAATCTCTTCTTGAATTTTTTTCTCATACACAGAATAAGAAATTTCTCCAAAACGCAGAGTTTGTGAAAAATCTCTAACCATCTGATTGGATATTTTTAAATATTCATCATGCTCTTTATTAGAAGATAATTTAGCTATTTCAGCTACTAAAACATTTTCTTTTATAAGCTCATCTAAAGTTTGCTTAAAACTATTTAAAAGATTGACATATTCTTCTTTGTCGCGTCTTAATTTTTTTATATGTGAGTATGCTGAAATAATAGCTAAAGGATTAGTTAGCTTATCTATTTTATCAACTTCTTCAGGTGCCAAAACCATCTTAGAAAAATTTGCACTTTTATACTCACTTAAAAGCTCTAGTCTTTCTTTTAAAATTAAAATTTGTCTTTCTATAATGCTTTTATTGCGTTCATTAGCTTTTAAACTTTCTTTTTCTAAAGCCAAAATTTCATCTTGAGTTTTTCTGTAAATGTTAAAATTATTATATTTAATTATCCAAGTATTATATGCTAAATTATTATGTAATTCATTTAATTTTTGTTCTAAATGCTCTATATCATCTTGCGCTAAAAGTAATGTAAAGGGTAAGAGCAAAATCAATATAATTTTTTTCATGCAAACACCTCTAAAGTGTGTAAAATATCTTCTTTAGATATATCATTTTTTATACAAGCTTTTCCTAAACCACAAGCTAAAACAAAATTAATCTTTTGAAAATGTGTTTTTTTATCTAAGAAAAAGGCATTATAAAACTCTTCTATATTTGAAATTTTATAAGATATGGGTAATTTAAATTTCACAAGCAATTTTTGTACTCTTTGGCATTCTTGCTCGCTTAATAACCCCAAATTTAAAGCTAGAATATTTGCCATGTTCATACCTATAGCCACGGCTTCACCATGTAAGTACTTTTTATATCCTGTTTGATTTTCTATAACATGAGCAAAAGTATGACCATAATTTAAAAGCATTCTTAAGCCACTTTCTTTTTCATCTTGTGAAACCACATTAGCTTTAAGTTCTATACTTTTTTGGATGATTTGAGCTAAAATAATATCATCTAATTTAATATTAAAAATTTTATCCTCGTCCAAATTTTCCAAAAAAGATAAAATTGCTTCATCAAAAACCACAGCCATTTTAATAAATTCAGCCATACCCGCAGCTAGCTCTCTTGAAGGTAAAGTTTTTAAAAATTCACTCTCACAATACACTGCTTTTGGCTGATAAAAAGTGCCTATTAAGTTTTTACCAAATTTATTATTCACCCCGGTTTTACCACCCACACTTGCATCCACACAAGCTAGTAAAGTTGTTGGGATATTGATAAATTCTATCCCTCTTTGATATATACTTGCTACAAAACCACCCATATCAGAGATCACCCCACCACCAAAGCTTATGAGTAAGCTTTTTCTATCTAGCTTATAAGTACACATTTGATCTAAGATATATTCTATAGTTTGTAAATTTTTATACTCTTCGCCATCTTTGATTTTTATAACAAAAAGTTCTTTAGCATGAATTTTTTTCAAAAGTGTATCCAAATGTAGTTTTGCAACTAATTCATTAGTTAAAATCACTACTTTAGTATCAAAATTTAATTTTTCTAACTCATTTATATAGACATTATAACTTGTATTTTTATCTAAATTTACCTTAACTTGCATTCTTTTCTCACAATGATGGTATAAACAATTGATAATTTTTATTCATCTTATAATATATCGTATTTAAATCCGTTTTTAAAATTTTATTGAAATTGTTTCCTAAAATTTTTTCATTAAATGGTATAAAATGCAATATATTTTGTTTGTAAGAAAATTTATTGATAGGATTATGTTCTTTTTCTTCTATCAAAAGTAATTTTTCATCATGAAGTTTTGAAAGGCTTTCAAAATACTGATGATATTCAAAAATTTCGGCTTTATTTAATTTTAAAGCATAGTAATACAAGGCAAGGCCTAGTTGAATTTGCTTGTTAAAATCAAGCATAATAGAAGCAATACCCTCTACATCTTCAAAATTTGAACTTAAAACTACAGAAGATTTTAAATCTGCAAAATCCCCTTTACCTGCTTTTAACACAGGAAGTTTTAAAGTAAAAAGAAAACTTTTTTCTTTTTCAAAAAGATAATCCTCCACCACTAGCAAACCTATGCTAGTATTTTCCACAAAAGGTTTAATGTTTTTTATATTTGTGCTTTCAAAGTCAAATATCACTTCAGTGCTATTTTTATGCAAGGATTTAAGTTTATAATACATAGGAGTTAAAGTAGGATTAATCACCTTAAAATAAAGTTTTTTGCTATTGATTCTTACATGCAAAAGCAAGCTTGCAAAAATAAGCTTTTCTATAGCAAACTCACTCATTTTTTTCATATCTATAATACAAAGTATATTATCTCCAAAAGGCGATGGAAAGCGTCCTAAGCTTGTTTTAACATTAGTAAAAACACTTTGCAAAACTTTAGGATCACCTACGATTAAAATGCTATCATTTGGCATTAAAATAAGCCCAGGTCTTGCCAGAATAAATTCATTATTTCTATAAACCATTACAATTTTAAAGCGTTTTTGACTAATAGAGCTTATGTGCCTATAAGCAAAGCTTGATCCTGCAGGAATTTTAACTTCCATAATCTCACCTTGTCCAAGCCCTATAAATTGTGCCATTGAAGGCATATTATCCAAACAACCTGTCAATCTTGTACTTAAAGTATCATAAATATTAATTACTTCACAAAAATTATCATCAATTTGGCTATTCCACAAATCCATAATAACTATATTTAATCTTGGGTATAATTTTCTTAAATTTTTATAGCAAGCTAATGTATCTGCTTCTTCTTGCATATAAATAATAGCTTGATGAAAATTTTCTTTTAATAAATTTTCTAGCTTAATCAAACTCGTAGGATCAAATTTAAAAAAAGAAATTTGTTCATTCTCTAAGTCTAAGTCTACGCTATCATCATTATAATACACAACACTCAAAGACTCTTTGAAGGTTTTGTTATTATAAATTTTCTTTAAAAAATCTTTCGCAAAAGGTCCATCAGCTAGTAATAAAATCTTATTCATTCACACCTCTAAAATATAAAGTATAATTATAGCAAAGTTATAGTTTATATTTTAAAGTTTTTATTTTTTC
>NZ_JAKMRK010000006.1:0-124403 GCF_025772045.1 Campylobacter sp. IFREMER_LSEM_CL1890
ATTGATACCTTTTTGGATTGCTTGTAAAGGGGATAGCAATTTTGAAGAAAAAAAGTAAATAGCAAAACATGAAATAAACAATATAATAATAGAAAAAATAATTTGCTTATATGCGTCTTTTAAAACCAACATTTCCAACTCATCTTGCTTTTGAGTTGCACAAGCAATATAGCTTACTTTAGCTTTTGAATTATCTATATTAGCGCAAATTCCAAATCTTTCTTCTTGTGTATCAACGCTTATATATTCAAATGTTTTATAATCTCCAAATTGCTGATGATATTTTTTTATCTCTTCTATACTTGGATGTTGAGTTAAGATTAGTGATTTATTATTTGATGCAAAAGGAATAGAGCTTGTTGTATCAAAAACAAAAACATTTCCTGGAAGTTTTTCAAAGGTCTTTTGCAAAGATGTTAGCAGTAAATCAACACCTAAAACACCTATCAACTTACCATTTTTCTTGATCGGGGTAGAATAAGTAAAACTAGGTAATTTTGTAACAGAATCTTCATAAACATCGCTTATAAACACTCCATCATTTGCAATAGCCCCTTTATACCAGTCTCTAGAAGTAGCATCGTAACTTGGATCATCATAAGAAGAAACTCCACCACCTCTTTTTCTAAAATTAACTCCTTTTTTATCAGAAACAGTATCGCTTACAAGCATAGTTCCATCGGGAAAACCAACATAGACAGCTAAAGTATTTGATCCATCTTTAAAAATTTTTAAATCATCTCCTAGTATTTGCTCCATAGAATCAAAATTTAAAACTTGATTTTTTCCCAAAGAATCAATGTATTTTTTTATGGCAAGTAAAATATCTATATAACCATCAACATATCCTTCCACTTGAGTTTCTGTGATCAATAAATAATCTTCATTCGCTTGTTTACTGTTTGAAATTAAATTATTTCTACTAGAAACAAATGCCATTATAGTGATTATTGATAAAGCTAAAAAGACAATAACACCAACAACAATGGACAATTTATTTTTCACACTCATTTGTGTATTTACATTCATATATCTCCTTTTTTGTATTTAAATTGAAGTATTTTAGTAAATATATTTTATCAAAAAAATAATAAATTTTAATAAAAATTATATATTATGACAAAATATTTGTTTATTATTTAAAATAATACTCTGCTGGTTTAGTGAAGAAAAATGAGGTATATAAGCATAACCGCTAATAGGATTTATAACTATACATATATGCTGATCTTGTTTATTAGATAATCTTATAATGCAATCATTATTAAAAGAAGCAAGTTTATCATAAGGACGCATAGCATTTTTCAAAGGTGTATATAAGCGACCATAATCATCAAAAATTAAACGCGTACTTCCCTTGCAAGCACCTTCAAACAAAACTTTTGAAATACCATATGTTTTTTCTATATTATATTTTAAATTCGCCTTAGAATCATTTTGATTTATTACTCCGCTTTGTCCTGAGTTCATCAATAAGTTTGGATTAATTAAATCAACAGCTATTTCTCTGTCTTTATTAATCATGTTTTTACCTATATTTGCATTACCATCACCATTTTTATCTAAAAAAATAGTATAAGTTTGTTCATTATTTGTAGCTGACTTTGAGCGTATGAAATATAATTGCCATTTGGCTTTAAACCACTCTCGTTTAGCAATGTTAAATTCTTTTACTCTAAAATCATTTTGTATTAATGCTAAATGTCTTGTGTATTTAATATCATTTAAAATTTGTTCAGCCCCTAAACGCAAATAGTCAGGTTTGTAATAAAAATACCCCATAGAAAACAATAAAGACAATATAATACAAACAAAAACTAGTTCTATTAAAGTAAAAGCTTGTTTCATTTTATATAATAATAAATTTTATGCTTACCTAAACTAACATATATCTTACTAGCTTTTTTACTAGAATGAAGTTCTAATTTACCTTTGGAAATACCATAAAATTTAAGTCTTAAAGCTAACTCTTTATCTTTAGTGAAAATATGTGTAAAATTTCTTTGTTTTAATTTTAAAGACAATTCTTTAGCAATATGATAATCATAAGCAAAATGTTTTTTTGGATCTTTTAATAAATAATAAAAACTTTGATTAAAAATAATACCAAGATAAAAAAATAGTAAAAAAACTAAAGAGCATTCTATAAAAATTTTATGTTTTAGGCGTAATTGTGGCATTCTTGAGCGATAAGAAGACATTAAATAACGAACTAATAATGGAGTACAAACTACACAAAAAGGTAAAAAGTCTTCTAAAAAAAGTCTTTGTCTTATAGAAAAAATCAAACAAAAAACAAAAGTAGTTGCACTAATAAACCATAAAAGAGGTTTATCATCTTGTAAAAGAATTCTATAAATAACATAAAAAAAATAAAGAAAAATTAAAGGTGAAAAGCAAGCTGCAAAAATACCTAAAGTATCTAAAAAATATCCTTTAGGTTTTCCACTTGCATCAAAACCATAAATACTCATTGCAATAGCAAATAAAATCAAAGAGCATGCAATAAGTAATTTATCTTTTTTATATATAGCAAAAAAGAAAAAAGATAAATATAAAATTACAAAATTTCCATCTACAAAAAGAACTAAAAAAAACAAGATATAAAATAAAAAGAATTTTTTATATTCAAACAGCACCAAAATCAAAAGCGTAAAAAATATTACTACGCTAGATTCATTGATAAGCAAAGCACTGGCTACACTACCAGGAAGTAATATAAAAAGCACAACAGAAATAAAAGCATCAAAAGAAGTTTTGGTGTATCTTAAAGCCAAAATATACAACAAAATACAACTTAAAGAATGCAACAAAACAAACGGGAGTCTTAATCCAAAATCATTTTGTCCAAGAAGAGTAGTACCAAATCTAGCAATCATAGCAATTAAGCTATGATCGTAAAAATAAATTTGTGCTTCACTATAGCTGATAGATAAAGTGCTTACACCATATAATAAAGCACAAAAATCAAAAAATAAAACGGCTAATAAATACCTTTTCATTTTTGATTAGTCAAGTTTTACAGGCCCATTACTTGCGTGAGATTGTAAAAATCTTAAAATTCTATCTTTTTCCGCATCAGTGATTTTAGCAAAACCTTGCATAGCAGATAAATATGCATCCCATTCTTCCATTAAATGTTCTTTTGGTTTATGTGCTGCGTGACAACTTGTGCAAGTATCATAATAAGTTAATTCTATCTCATCCCAAGCAAGAATTTCTTGATCGGTCAAATCTTTACTTTTAACTAAAAATTCCATTTCATTACTTGCATTTTTACCATTTAAAGTAAGTAAAAGATAAATTCCATCTTTGGTATAAGCAAGGCTTTTTGGATTTGACTCCACAACCTCACCTTTGACTTTAATTAAAGAGTATTCACCTTCTTCTTTTATAAGCTCCACTTTAGAGCCTTCATAAATTTGTCCTACTACTTTTTTACTAGCACTATCTAAAAGATCTACTTTTTCATTAAAAATAAACATATCTTTAGCAAACAAAGCACTAGCTAAAAAAGTTAATGTCAATATAATTTTCTTCATTTTAAGCTCCTATGATTTCTGGTGGTGTAGTTGAATTATAAGGTTTTATAACTTCTTTTAGCTTTTTAATACCCACTAAGCAAGTATTTACACTAGTTGCTTGAGCCATAGTTGAAGTTGGTCTTGAGCTTGTTAAAACATTTACATGGCCTGCATTACATCTTGGCTTGCTATCGCTTACATCTTCAGGGTCATACCAAGCACCCTCTTGGATACTAATAACCCCTTCCATGATATTATCTGTTACAAAAGCACCTGCTAAAAGTGATCCACGATCATTATATACTTCTACAACTTCTCCGTGGGTAATGCCAAGTTTTTTAGCATCATTTGTATTAATCATCACAGGCTCTCTACCTTGAATTTTATACAAATCTCTTACCCAAGTATTATCAAGTTGAGAATGCACTCTATATCTTGGATGTGGACTTACTAAATGGAAAGGATATTTTTTAACTAATTTTTCATTACCCAGCCACTCTGCAGGCTCAAACCATGTTGGATGTGCTTTAAAATCATCTAAATTGTATTTTTCAAATTTTGGAGAATAAATTTGGATTTTTCCACTTTCTGTTGCAAGTTTATTTGCCACAGGATCGGCTCTAAATTCAGAGTGTCTTACAAAATTATAAGCTTCTTTTGGTGGTTCAAAATGGATAAAACCTTGTTTCCAAAAGTCAGCAAATTCCATATAATAAGGACAATCACTTCTTCCATAAAAACCTTCAAGCCATTGTTGTTTTGTTTTATTACCTGTAAATTTTTTATGCTCTCTCTCGCCAATTCTTTTTGCTAATTCTTCGAAAATATCATAGTCATTTCTACTTTCAAAATAAGGCTCAATTACTTTTTTCATAGCATAAACATAATCTTGAGAATAAGAGCCACCAAAGCTAATATCATCTCTTTCTAAAGTTGTAGTTGAAGGTAATACAATATCTGCCATTTTTGCCATAGGAGTCCACCAAGGCTCATGTACAATTAATGTATCAAGTGTTCTTAAAGCTTTGATAAGTTCATTTGTATTTGGATGATGGCCCAATACAGAAGCGCCCACTACATACATGAGTTTAATTTTAGGATAAGTGATTTCTTTACCTTTAAATTTAACTGTTTTACCTGGATTTAAAATAGCTTCTGAAACTCTACTTGCAGGAATATTAGTATCAAGATTATTTTTACCTTGTGGTAAACCTACTGGTAATCTTACACCTGAAAATGCTTGACCACCACCTGAATAATGCATAGAAAAACCAAATCCACCACCAGGCAAGCCTACTTGACCTATCATTGAAGCTAAAACCATTAAAGTCCAATCAGCTTGCTCGCCATGGTGTGCTCTTTGCATAGCCCAGTTACCTGCTAAAAAGGTTCTATTTTTTACAAAAGTATCTGCTAATGCAGTAATAACTTTTTCTTCAACGCCGGTAATATTTGCAGCCCAAGCTGGAGTTTTATCAATACCATCAGTTTTTCCAAGCAAATAAGGTAAGAATTTGTCAAAACCATCAGTGTATTTTTCAATGAATTTTTTATCATATTTTCCACTTTTATATAAATAATTCATCATACCAAGCATTAAAGCAACATCAGTATTTGGACGAATCTTAATCCACTGGGCATTTAAAATTTCTGCTGTTTGAGTATATTGAGGATCGATAGTTATAAATTTAATTTTTGATTTGCTGTATTTTTTATAATAATCATCATTACCACGATTTGCAACTTTAAAATCAATTTGATTACATTTATAAAGATCAGCTCCCCATAAAACATAAACCTGAGTGTTTTCCAAAATAACTTCATGAGAAGTTTGTAAAGAATAAACTTCCAAATCTCCTACTATGCTAGCATTTACTTTACCAGCAGCACCATTACTATACTCACCATCAGTGCCAATATGGCCACCTAAAGCGGTGTTAAAAAATCTTCCTGCTACTGAGTTACAATTGTGCAATAAACCTACATGTCCCCATGCACCATAACTTGCATTAAATAAATTTTCAATAGGGGTTTCTTTTAATTTTTCCAATACAAGCTCTAAAGCTTTCTCCCAACTTACTCTTACAAAAGGTTCTTTACCTCTTAATTTAGGTCTTTTTTTACCTTCTAAAAAGCTTTTTCTAACACAAGGATACTTTACCCTAGTGTCTGAATAAGTTCTATCGATAATAGCATCAGTTATTACTGAAGGATGTTTATCAGATTTTTGTGGAGTAACTTTTACTATTTTTCCTTCTGAATTTACTTCAGCCCAAAAAGCACCAAAGTGAGTTGCGTGAGGAATTTTTTTAGTATCGTAAAATTTTGTTTGTGCTGCCATTAAAGGATTAACGGAAGCAACTGCTGAAGTTGCAGCAAGACCTTTTAAGAATTTTCTTCTTGTTAAACTCATGTTTGTCCTTCCTTTTAGTTTAGTATTTAATTATATTGTATTATTTATAGCTAATAATAAACTAAATTTTAATACTCCAGAAAAAATCGATCCATTCTTTAGCTTCTTTAATATAAAATTCAGGGATTAATAATGCTGAAGTTTTGTAAAAAACACTTGCTACTTTAAGCTCTAAATGAGGAAACTTTTGACTTAAGACTCTCTTAATTTCTATCATAGTTTCACCACTATCTATGATATCATCTACCAAAAGAACTTTTTTATATGAACTAAGATCAGGAATATTAAAAATTTTAATCGTATCTAATTTTTGAGTATCTTCATAATGGATAGAATTTAAAGAAAATAAATTTCTATTACCCATACCTTCTGCTAAAAAATGGCCCAAAGTCATACCACCTCTTGCTATAGCAAGTAAAACATCGGGATTAAATTCCTCTTTTATTTTGCGCGTAAAAGGGATAATTTCTTTTTGAAATTCTTCATAAGCATAATAATACATAATCACTTCCTATAAAAATTGTAATAAAAATACCAATAATGAAATTGCACTTAAAATGATAATTCCAAGATTAATTTTATCAAATTCTTTTTGCATAATACGCATAAATAAATACGCAATAAAACCAAAAGCAAAACCTGTTGTAATAGAATAAGTCAGTGGCATCATAATAATAATAAAAAACGCACTCACAGCTATTGCTTTATCTTTAAAATTAATATTTGCAACTTCCATAAACATTAAAACTCCAACAAGAACCAATACAGGATAAATAGAATTTGCAGGAATAGCTTTAAATACCGGTAGTAAAAATAAAGTGAAAACAAAACATATAGCAGTAACTAAAGCTGTAAGACCTGTTCTACCGCCTGCTTCAACTCCTGCTGAACTCTCCACAAATGCCGTTACAGTAGAGGTACCAACAACTGCTCCCATAGCTGAACTAACAGCATCTACTCCTAAAGTTTTTCCTAGTTTTTTATCACCTTGTTTTGGATCATCAAATATTTTTCCTCTTGAACCTACGCCTGTGATTGTCCCTACGCTATCAAAAAGCTGAGTAACAAAAAAAGTAAGCACTATAGGAATCATACTAAGTTCTAAAGCTCCTTTAATATCAAGCTTACCAAATATTGCACTTAAGCCATTATCTCCGTTTATAACTGGCATCGACAAAAGTTGTTCTGGAAACCTAGCTCCATCAATACCAAAAATCCAAGCACACAAAGCACTTACAAAAACAGCTAAGATAAAAGCAGCTTTAATCCTCCAAGCCCAAAAAACAAAAACTAAAAACAAACCAAATAATCCAAAAAGCACTTTAGTGCTTGAAAAATCTCCCAAGCCTACTAAAGTTGCTTCGCTTTTGGTGATAATTCCCATTTGCACAAGTCCCATAAAAGCTATAAAAGTTCCAATACCCGCTGATATAGCTTTTCTTAGATCATTTGGTATGCTTTTTATAACCCAAATTCTAAAATTAGTAAAAGATAATAAAGTAAAAACAATACCTGATAAAAAAACAGCCCCCAAAGCACTTTGCCAAGGAATTTGATAAGTATTACACACGCTAAAAGTAAAATACGCATTTAATCCCATGCCTACACTCATAGCCACAGGAGTATTAGAGAAAAAAGCACTTAAAGTAGTAGCTATAATAGTTACCAAAGCGGTTGCTACGATTAAAGCTTCTAGTGGCATACCTGAATTGCTCATTATATTAGCATTAACTGGTATAATATAAATCATTGCTAAAAAGGTAGCAATACCTGCATAAATTTCAGTTTTTACATCGCTATTATGCTCTTTAAGTTTAAAAAAATCCATTTTAATCCTTAATAAATTTTTAGTTCATTATATAAACTATCTCGCTCTATTGCTATATAACCTGAACTTTGAATCATCTCTATGAAGGTTTTTAAACTTAAGCCATTTGAACTTTTTGCTCCACCTGCACTTTGTATGCTTTCTTTTTCTATGGTACCATCTAAATCATTTGCACCAAAATCTTGAGCCACCATAGCTAAATTTATACCCATAGTTGCCCAATAAGCTTTGATATTTTTAATATTATCAAGCACTATTCTTGCTATAGCTAAAGTTTTTAAAATTTCCACCGAGCCAAGTGGCTTTTTACCTGTAATAAAACTATTATCTTGTTGCCAAACTAAAGGAATAAAAGCATTAAACCCACTTGTTTGATCTTGGAGATTTCTTAATCTTATCATGTGATTAATTCTATTTTCTCTACTTTCTATATGCCCAAATAACATAGTAGCATTACTTTGTTTGCCTTTTTCATGCCAAAGTTTGTGAATTTTTAACCAATTTTCACTACTTACCTTACCATGACAAATTCTTTTTCTAACTTCTTCATCAAAAATTTCAGCTCCACCACCTGGCATAGAATCAACACCATACTCAAGCATTTTTTCTATCACTTCTTCATAACTCATATCAAAAGCTCTACTTAAAAAATCAACCTCAGCAGCAGTTAGAGCTTTAATGTGTAAAAATGGATATTTTTCTTTAATCATTTTAAAAATTTCTAAATACCACTGCCATGATGTATTTTTATTGTGCGCTGAAACAATATGAATTTCTTTCGTATCTCTTAAAACTGTCTCATCAACTATTTTCATTATCTCTTCATGTGTCATAGTGTAAGGATTAGGATTTTTCCTATGTGCTGAAAAAGCACAAAATTTACAAGTATCTGCACATATATTTGTAGGATTAATATGTCGATTGATATTAAAATAAACCTTTTTGCCATGCAAATTAGTACGAATTTTTTGTGCATATTTAGCTAGAGTAAAAAGCTCTAAATCCCAAAGTTTATTAGCCTCTTCTTCGTTTAATCTTTCTTGATTTTCTAATTTTTCTATAATTGTTTGCATATTCTTACCATATTTTTAATTTTAAACTACAATTATAATTTTAACTTACTTAAAATTTAATACAAAGTATTTTTTGGTATGATTTTAACAAAAATTTAAAGCAAGGAATAATTTTCAAAAATGGATATGCAAAAAATTCAAAAATTAAAAAATTCTTTAAAAGACTATGAGGCATATTGTTCTAGACTTTTTTTAAAGCAAGGCTCTTTTAGCTTTTACCATTCTAAAGAGATTGATCGTTTTATAGAAGATATTTATGAACTTGTTTTAAATGATTTTTTTGATGATTTTTTTCCACATAATGACAAAATTCCTTTTTGTATTATCGCCATTAAACAATATGCTAAAATGAATTTAAGCATAAAAGAAAGTATTGATTTATTGCTTATTTATAAAGATATAAAAGCTTATAATATTAAGCCTTTAATGAAAGCATTTATTACTTTTTTAAACGATATTGGTTTAAGCATTAACTATCAAATTTGTGAAATAAATGGACTTTATAATATAGCTAAAAATGAGCTTAAACAAAATATTTTACAATACCGCTATATTAGTGGCTCTAAGATTTTATTTAAACAAATCAAAGAAAAAATTTCCCAAGCTCAAGATGAGTTAAAAGAAGAATTTGCTCTAAAAATCTTGCAAGAATTTAACCCTTATTATCAACCTTTAATCAAGCAAGAATTTGATATTAATAAAAATTTTGGCGGTTTAGATGAGCAACTTAATATAGAAAATTTAAATATTTTATTTAAAGATTCTCCCAAAAATTATATGCTTAATTTTATCAATGAAAAAGAATTTAGCGAATTTAAGCTTGCGAGTGATTTTTTATTTTCACTTAAATGTGCAATGAATCTTTTAGAAGGTAAAAACACAAATTTATTTTTAATACAAAATTCACAAGAACTTGCCAACTTAATGCATAAAAAAGAAAAGAAAAATTTAGATCTTAAATCCATACTCATTCAAAAAGCAATGCAAAGTATGCAAATTTGTGGAATTTATACACATTTTTTAGCAAGATGCATCCAGGAAAAACATTATAAAGAAAATAAACTTTATGAAATACAAGATAACTTTTTTACTCATTCAGATGAAAATGAAAATTTAAATTCAATACTCAATCGACTTTTAAAACTAGAAGATGAGGAATTTATTTTTGATATTAAACTAATTTTTGCATTAAAAAGAGCAAAAAATAATGATGAAAATTTGGAGTTATTTAAAGGTATATTAGAAAAAAAACATTCTTTTAGTATTTTAAAACTACTAAACAATGCAAACATTTTAAAAGATTTTTGCAAACCATTAATTCAAAGTAAATTTTTACTCGAAGAAGAAGGTGTTTATAGCGCATTAGATAGAGCATTACTTTGCTTAAAATACTTTGAAGAAAAAGATTGCAAATTTGATAAAAAAACACTTCTAATAATAAAGCTTACCATACTTTTAAGTGCTATTCATGAAGAAAATGAAATTTCTTTAGCTAATATTTACAGAGCTTATGTTGGAAAATTCCAAGTTGATAATGAACTTTTAGATTTTGGCTTAAGATTATTTAAAAATTTCAATGCTTTTAAAGATATTATAGAAAAAGAAGATATTTATAATTCTACTATTGTATTAAATTTTATTTCCAAATTAAATGATACTCATACCCTAAAAACCTTACATCTTTTATCTTTTTGCAATGCTAAAGCTTTGGGTATAGAAAATCATTTTTATTATAAAAGTTTAGAAAGATTGTTTCAAAATGCACTAGAAGGTTTTGAGGATGAAAATTTAATTGATGAGAGTCAAAGAAGGGTAAAAAAAGAACAAACCCTAAAAAGAAGCAAGGCTTTTTTAGATCTTGATGAGCAAACTCAAAACAATATCACTCATATTAAATCTAATCTCTTTTTTATAAAAAATAGCTTTGAAAAAATTATTAAAATAACACAGATTGCGCAAAAAGAAAATTTTACTTTTTGGCTTGACAATCAAGATAATTTTACTCTAGAGCTTATAATGAATAGAAAAAATAATCTTGAAAATATACTCAACACTTTAAGTTCTTTAAATTTAGTCTTTATGAGTTTTTTTGAATTATTTGATGAAAAAGTTTATCTGAAATTTGAATATTCAGATATAGTAAGTGATAATCAAAAACAAAGTTTAGAAAATTTACTTAATTCTAAATTACATTTAAAAGTACAAAAAAAAGCAAAAAAACCAAACATTAAAAAAGATGAATTAAAATTAGACATGAATTATTCCAAAAGCTATGCCAAAATAACCTTAAACACAAAAGATCAAAAAGGTTTAATGGCTTATGTAATGGATGTGCTTGTAAGATATGATATTATCTTAAGTGCAGCAAAAATTCAAACTATAAAAGAAAGAACGCGAAATGTTTTGATTTTGCATAAAAATGAAAGCTTGCAAGATCATAAAGATCAAATTCTTAAATCACTAATAAGCGAGTAAAAGATGTGTGGAATAGTAGGTTATATAGGAACTAAAGAAAAGAAAAAAATCATATTAGAAGGTTTAAAAGAGCTTGAATATAGAGGTTATGATAGCGCCGGTATAGCAGTAATGAAAGATGGAGAATTAGACTTTTTTAAAGCGGTTGGAAAATTAGAAAATTTAGCTAATAAGACTGCTAATTTTAATAGTGATGGATTTGGGCTTGCTATAGGCCATACGCGTTGGGCAACTCATGGAAAACCAACCGAAATAAATGCGCATCCACATTTAGGACAATACTCTTGTGTAATACATAATGGAATCATAGAAAATTACCAAGAATTAAAAACAAAACTCACACAAGAAGGTATTAATTTTCTAAGTCAAACTGACACTGAAGTTATTGTACATTTATTTGAATATCATGCGAGTAATTTAGAGCCATTTGAAGCTTTTAAAAAGACTATAGCTGAACTAAAAGGTGCTTTTGCAATCTTACTTGTGAGTAAAAAAGATCCTAATACAATTTATTTTGCTAAAAATGCTGTACCACTCATCATCGGAAAAAATGGCGATGAAAATGAATATTATTTTGCATCAAGTGATGCACCTTTAGTTTCTTTAGTGGATAAAGTAGCTTATCTTGAAGATGGAGATTATGGATATGTTAATTTAAATGAATGCAAAATTTGTCATGATCAAGCTTATATACAACCTACTTTTGTGGCTTTAAGTCAAGATAAAAGTTATGCTCAAAAAGATGGTTATAGATTTTTCATGGAAAAAGAAATTTATGAGCAAAGTAGAGTTTTAGGCGAAGTTTTAATGGGACGATTACAAGGTGAGCAGATTGTTTTTGAAGATATAGATGAAACTCTTTTACAAAACATAGATGAAATCACACTTTGTGCTTGTGGTACAAGCTATCATGCAGCATTAAGTGGGGCTTATTTACTTGAAAGACTTGCAAAAATTAAAACTAAAGTTGAAGTAGCAAGTGAATTTAGATACAGAGAAGCTATTATAGGTAAAAATACTCTTTTTATAGTAATCTCTCAAAGCGGTGAAACAGCTGATACATTAGAAGCTTTAAAAATAGCAAAAACACAAGGAGTTAAAACTTTAGCAATATGTAATGTGGATAATTCTAACATCGTGCGTTTGGCTGATATATCTTTACTTACTAGAGCGGGCATTGAAAAAGGTGTAGCTTCAACTAAAGCATTTGCCACTCAAGTAGCAACTTTATGGATGCTTGCAATCTATCTTGCACAAAAAGCAAATTTAGATATGAGTAAAGAAATCAAAGCTCTAAGAAGCTTGCCAAGTATAGTTAAAGTTGAACAAAACTTACATGAAAAAGTACATAGAATTTCAAAAAGATACCTACATGGCCATGGCTTTTTCTTTATAGGAAGAGATGTATTTTATCCATTAGCACTAGAAGGAGCTTTAAAACTTAAAGAAATTTCATACTTACATGCTGAAGGCTATCCGGCAGGAGAGATGAAACATGGACCTATTGCTCTAGCAGATAGTGAGCTTTTTACCGTTGCATTAATGCCGCAAAATTGTCTTTATGAAAAAACAAAATCAAATGTAGAAGAATTAGCTGCAAGGGATTCTACTTTACTTGCTATCTCTCCACTTGATTTTGATTTAAGTGATGATTTTATAAAAACTTCAAAACAAGAGCACTATATGTGCGAATTTTTCGAAATGATGGTAATCTTACAACTTCTAGCTTTAGAAGTTTCTATAAGACTTGGCAATGATGTGGATATGCCAAGAAATCTAGCAAAAAGTGTTACAGTAGAATAATATTTGTGTAGTTTTGAAAAAAACTACACTTTTTTAAAAAATTTTATAAATACTTCTTAAATTATAAGCAAACTTTAGGGTTTATTTAGTTTAAATATCACAACTTATTTTATTACAAGGAAAGGCCATGGAATACAGAATCGAACACGATACTATGGGAGAGATTAAAGTTCCTAATGATAAATATTGGGGAGCACAAACTGAAAGAAGTTTTGAAAATTTTAAAATTGGTTGTGAAAAAATGCCAAAAGTTTTAATTTATGCTTTTGCAAATCTTAAAAAATCTTTGGCTTTAGTAAATAATAAACTTGGCAAATTAGATGATGTTAAAAAAAATGCTATCGTGCAAGCTTGCGATGAAATTGTAGCAGGAAAATTTGACGATAATTTCCCATTAGCAATATGGCAAACAGGTTCAGGCACTCAAAGCAATATGAATATGAATGAAGTTATAGCAAACCGTGCAACTGAAATTATGGGTGGAGATTTTAGAAAAGAAAAGCTTGTTCATCCAAATGATCATGTAAATATGAGTCAAAGTTCAAATGATACTTTTCCAACTGCTATGAGTATAGTTTCGGTAGAGCAAGTAGAGAAAAAACTTATCCCTGCTTTAGATGAGCTTATTGCAACTTTTGAAAAAAAAGTAAAAGAATTTGAAGGAATTATTAAAATAGGAAGAACTCACCTTCAAGATGCTACACCACTTACCCTAGCTCAAGAATTTAGCGGATATCTTTCTATGTTACTTCACTCAAAAGAGCAAATCATCGCTTCTTTACCTACATTAAGAGAACTTGCAATAGGTGGAACGGCTGTTGGCACAGGATTAAATGCTCATCCAGAACTTAGTGAAAAAGTAAGCGAAGAATTAAGCAAGCTAATAGGCACTAAATTTATTTCAAGTCCAAATAAATTCCATGCCCTAACAAGCCATGATGCAATTAATTTTACTCATGGAGCCATGAAAGGCTTAGCTGCAAATTTAATGAAAATAGCAAATGATATTAGATGGCTAGCAAGTGGTCCTAGATGTGGTCTTGGGGAATTAAACATACCTGAAAATGAGCCAGGAAGTTCTATCATGCCAGGCAAGGTTAATCCTACCCAATGCGAAGCTTTAACTATGGTTGCAGTGCAAGTTATGGGAAATGATGCAACTATTGGCTTTGCAGCAAGCCAAGGAAATTTCGAGCTTAATGTTTTCAAACCTGTGATTATTTATAACTTCTTGCAAAGCCTTGATTTATTAGCTGATGCTATGCATTCATTTAATATCCATTGTGCTGTTGGTATAGAGCCAAATAAAGAAAAAATAGATCATAATTTACATAATTCTTTAATGCTAGTAACTGCACTAAATCCGCATATTGGCTATGAAAATGCAGCTAAAGTAGCAAAAAATGCTCATAAAAAAGGTATTTCTTTAAAAGAAAGTGCTATGGAACTTGGCTTAGTAAGCGAAGAAGACTTTGCTAAATTTGTAGATCCTACAAAAATGATAGGAGTAAAAAAATAATCAAAAGACTAGGAATAACCCTAGTCTTTTTAAGGATTTAAATGATTTATGAAAATGATTTTTTATTTATAGAAAAAGAAGATTCTCAAATTCCTTGGGTGAAAATTTTTACTAAAGAAAACTACAAAGAATTAAGTGATTGTCCAACCTTTTTGCAAAATATGCTTTTTCAGTATGTTTTAGCTTGTGAGTTAAGCCTTAGAGAATACTACAACCCAGAAAAAATCAACATAGCTTCCTTTGCAAACTATGTACCAAGAGTGCATTTTCATGTTATGGCACGTTTTAAAGAAGATGGGTTTTTTCCTGAAAGTATGTGGGGAAAACAGCAAAGAGAAATTAAGGATTTAAATTTACCTGATTTTGAAGGATTTACATCAATATTACTTAAAAAAATAAATAATATTCATGTTTAAAAATTTATTAATTCTAGTTATCAAGTCCTATCACATCATCTACTTAGGATTATTTTAGTACAAAAATCATATAAGTTTAAAATATGAGAAAATCAAACTATAAGCTTGATAATAATTCATCTTTGTTTTTATAAAAGGTCAAATAACTTTTTTTTAAAACTCATGTTTTTATTAAAAACAGCAAATAAATTATTTAATATAATAAACTAAAATTTCAAAAAAGAAAGGTTTAAATTATGAAGCAATTGTTATTTTTACTTACACTTTGCTCATTTGCATTTTCCACGCAATGTGAGGTTAAAATAAAGCAAATTCAAAAAGAAATAGCTTATGCTAAAATTACAATCATCAAGAAAAAGCTTTAAGTTTAGAATTAGCCTTAAAAGAAGTCCAGGCAGATTGCGCAAAAGATCCTCTTTTTTATGATAAAAAATTAGAGGGCAAAAAACTTAAAGAGCAAGAGATAGAAAAAATCGAACAAGAGTTAAAAGAATTAAAAAAACAAAAAGATTATATGAGTAAAACAGAGTATAAAAATAAAAAACAAGCTTTAAAAGACAAAAAAGACAAAATCAAAAAAGAGATTGAAGAATACATCAACAAACTCTAATTTAATTCCAAATTTGCCACCACTTTTTATTTTACTGTTTTAATTTTTGCATTAAAATATTTTGATTTTTTAATGCAAACTCATTTTCTCCATCAAGCTTTGATAATTCTTTGGTATATTCTAAAACTTGTTTACTCAATCATTTTATTAAAAAATTCTATAGCCTTTTTGATAATCTTCCAAATTCTCAAAGTCGCTTCTTAAACAAGAGCTAGATCAATATAAGTTTACAATTTTTTTAAGGCTTTTGTTTGCTTATCTAAAAGTATATAAACCTAGCTCTGTTAAAATATACTAAATAATATGTATTATCTAGTACATGGTTTTATTGAAAGCCAAAAGTACTTCTTGAAATTTCAAACAATTAAATCTACAAAATGCTCTATTATGATAAGCTTCCAAAAACAATACGCTCGCTTAAGACTTCATCGCATTTTTCAAATTCTGAATTTTCAAAATATTCTTTAGCTAAATCTGATAATTCAGTGATTAGATTATCCAAATATTAATCCTAGTTTTGATTTTCTTTATTTAAACTTTTCAAAAATTCTTCTATATTATATTTTGTTCTATAAGTTTCACTCATTAAGTGAATCAAAATATCTCCTAAATCAAGCACAGTCCATTCTTCACTACTTTCTATATTTAAAAACTCCTCACCTTTGCTTTTAAGATTAGTTTTTAAATCATCAATCAAAGAAAGCGCGTGTCTTTCCCCCATAGTAGTAGCAATCACTACAAATTTAACAAAATAATCCTTATCTTGCATATCAAAGCTTTCTATTAAATCTGCTTTTTTATCATCTAAAATCTGCACTATATTATTAATTCTTTCTTGCATTGTTTTCCTTTTGTTAAATATTTTTAAATTTAGAATAATAAAGCTTAACTTCTTCTTTGATTTGCTCACAAACTTGCGTTGTTTGTAAAGTTTGTCTTATAAAAGATGAAGAGATATTTACTTTAGTATCTAAAGTTTTAAAATGTTTTGGTATAAAAATATCATCTCTTTTAGCTATAACAAATTCTACCAAATTTTGCAATCTTTCAAATTCATGCCATTTTTCAAGACTTTGCAAATGATCAGCTCCTAAAATAAGATAAAATTTTGAACTTTCATATTGCTTATATAAAAATTCAACACTTTCTATACTAGGCACAGGTCTTTGCTTTTTTATTTCAAAATCACAAATTTCAACTTTTATTAAGCTTCCCCAAATTTCCTTGCACCATTTTAAGCGTCTTTGTTCATCTGCAGTAAATTCTTGTTTAAAAAGACTAATAAAAGTAGGCATAATAATGAGCTTATCAAGCTCTAAATTTTCTAATGCATTTAAGACTATAGCATTATGACCTAAATGAGGCGGATCAAAACTACCGCCAAAAAGTGCGATTTTCATTAAAATTTAACCTTTTTTTAGTAGAATTTTATCTACTTAATCATAAAAAGGAAATGAAAATGGCTGTAAAAGTTGCAATAAATGGCTTTGGACGCATTGGAAGATGTGTTGCAAGAATTATCATGAAACGCGATGATATAGAACTTGTAGCGATTAATGATACTACTGATATTGAACTCACAAAATATCTTTTTAAATACGACACCGTTCATGGGACATATGATGGTAGTGTTGAAAATGAAAATGATGATTTAATAATTGATAATAAAAAAATAAAAGTTTTAAAAAGTAGAAATGTGGCAGATTTAGACTTTGCAAAATATGGCGCACAAATTGTTTTAGAATGTACCGGTGCACACTTAACTATGGAAAAATGTCAAGGATTTTTAGATCATGGAGTGCAAAAAGTCATCATGAGTGCACCTGCAAAAGATAAAACTCCAACCTATGTTTTAGGAGTAAATGCACATGAATACAAAGGCGAAAATATCATCTCAAATGCAAGTTGTACCACTAACTGTCTAGGACCAATTTGTAGAGTTTTACAAGATAATTTTGGCATAGAAAAAGGTTTAATGACTACTATACATGCTTACACCAATGGTCAAAGTATTATCGATGCAAAAGCAAGAGATAAAAGAAGATCACGCGCTGCTGCACAAAATATCATCCCTACTTCTACCGGTGCAGCAAAAGCTATGAAGCTTGTTATGCCTGAACTTGATGGAAAATTACATGGTCAAAGCATGCGTGTGCCTGTAGCTGATGTATCAACTGTAGATTTAACTGCAACTTTAAAGAAAAAAGTAAGTAAAGAAGAAATTAATGAAGCCTTTAGAAAAGCAGCTGCTAGTAATTTAAAAGGCATATTATTAGTTGATGATGAAGAAAGAGTTTCAAGTGATTTTATAACTTGCTCTTATGGTGCAATTGTAGCAAGTGATTTAACTCAAGTTATTTGTGATGATTTTGTTAAAGTGGTTGCTTGGTATGATAATGAATGGGGTTATTCTTCTCGTTTAGTAGATATGGCAGTATTTATAGCAAAGGCTTAAGATGAGTAGTATTTTATCGATTAAAGATATTGATCTTGCAAAGAAAAAAGTATTTATAAGATGTGATTTTAATGTTCCTCAAGATGAGTTTTTAAATATCACCGACGATCGTCGTATTCGCTCGGCCATCCCTACTATAAGGTATTGTTTAGATAATGGCTGTGCAGTTATTTTAGCTTCACATTTAGGGCGTCCAAAAGAAATAGCTTCAAAATACTCTTTAGAACCAGTTGCAAAAAGACTTGCACGCTTAATGGCTAAAGAAGTCATCATGGCTAAAGATGTTATAGGTGAAGATGCAAAGAAAAAAGCTAGCGAATTAAAATCAAGTGGAATCTTACTTTTAGAAAATTTACGCTTTGAAAAGGGTGAAACTAAGAATGATGAAAATTTAGCCAAAGAACTTGCTTCTATGGCTGATGTTTATATTAATGATGCTTTTGGGGTTTGTCATAGAGCCCATGCTAGCGTTGAAGCTATTACAAAATACTTTGATAATACAAACAAGGGTGCGGGATTTTTACTCCAAAAAGAAATTGAGTTTGCAAGCAATCTTATCAAACACCCTGCGCGTCCTTTTGTAGCCGTAGTAGGTGGTTCTAAAGTAAGTGGAAAATTACAAGCTTTGACTAACTTACTTCCAAAAGTAGATAAATTAATCATAGGTGGAGGTATGGCCTTTACTTTCTTAAAAGCTCAAGGTTATGATATAGGAAATTCTCTTTTAGAAGAAGATTTAATTGAAGAAGCAAATAAAATCTTACTCAAAGGTAAAAATCTAGGTGTAAAAATTTACCTTCCTGTGGATGTTACAGCAGCACAAACTTGCTCCCAAGAAGCAGTAATGAAATACACCCCTGTGCAAGAAATTCCTGCAGGTTGGATGGGACTTGATATAGGTCCTGCTAGCGTAAGATTATTTAAAGAGGCACTTTCTGATGCTCAAACTATATGGTGGAATGGGCCTATGGGGGTTTTTGAAATCGATAAATTCTCAAAAGGTAGCATTAAAATGAGCCATTATATTAGTGAATCTCACGCAACAACTGTAATAGGTGGTGGCGATACTGCTGATGTTGTAGCAAGAGCCGGTGATGCTGATGAGATGACTTTCATTTCAACTGGCGGTGGAGCATCATTAGAACTTATAGAAGGAAAAGAACTTCCTGGTGTAAAACCTTTGACTATAAAGGATAATGAATGATTTTTGCAGCAAATTTAAAGTGTAATCATACAAGATCAAGCTTTGAACTTTATGCTCAAGAATTAAATCAAAATTTAAACAAAGAAGATGAAATTTTCATCTTCCCACCTAGCATAGCTTTTTTAAAAGACAATTTTTCATTTCAGCAAAGCGCGCAGAATTTCTACCCTTGCGAAAATGGAGCCTATACCGGAGAAATTGGTAAAATTCACTTAGAAGAATTTAATATCAAAAGTGTTTTAATAGGTCATTCTGAAAGAAGAGCTTTAAATGAAAATGAAAGCTTCTTAAAAGCTAAATTTGATTTTGCAAAAAATCTTGATTTTAATATCATTTATTGTATAGGCGAAAGTTTAGAAACCAAAAATACTAATAAAAGCTTAGATTTTTTAAAAAAACAAATTGAAAATATTGATTTATCTTATAAAAAACTTATCATAGCATATGAGCCTATTTATTCTATAGGCACAGGAGTTAGTGCTAATCTTGATGATATTAATACCATACTTAATTTTTTAAGAGAATTTACTAACGCTAAGCTTTTATATGGTGGAA
The DNA here is from genome assembly GCF_025772045.1 of Campylobacter sp. IFREMER_LSEM_CL1890. Classification (NCBI taxonomy): domain Bacteria; kingdom Pseudomonadati; phylum Campylobacterota; class Epsilonproteobacteria; order Campylobacterales; family Campylobacteraceae; genus Campylobacter; species Campylobacter sp. IFREMER_LSEM_CL1890. Next base: position 19,876 of record NZ_JAKMRK010000006.1, read on the forward strand.
GTGTTAATCAAAACAATATTAAAGAAATTTGTGCTTTAAAAAATTGTGATGGAGTATTAATAGGTTCAGCCGCATTAAATGCAAATGATTTTTTAAATATGATACAAATAGCCAAAGGTTAAAAAATGTCTTTAAGCAATGAAGAATTAAAAAGCATATTAGAGCGTAAAATTGCTCTATTAGAAAACTCGCATAAAGAAGAGAAAAATATCTCATTAGAAGCCGTAAATTCTATCATTAAAATTTTAGGTTTGCCAAATGATTTTAGCCCTTTAGCACATAGATATTTTCAACTTCACACCCCACCTAGTCTCATATGGCTTCATTTAAGTGAATGCACAGGGTGTAGTGAGAGTTTGCTTAGAACTTCATTGCCTGACTTTTTAGATCTGATTTTTGATTTCATTTCTTTAGAATATCATGAAACCTTTATGAGTGCAAGCGGACACCAAGCAGAATCGCATTTAGAGGAAGTTTTAGAAAAAAAAGATTTTCTTTTGGCCGTTGAAGGCGGGGTTTGTGCTATAGATCCTTTTTATCTAACTATAGGAGCACATGGTGAAAATGGATATGAAATTTTACAAAAATGTGCCAAAAATGCTAAAACAATCTTTGCTATGGGAACTTGCTCAAGCTATGGAGGAATTCAAGCTGCACATCCAAACCCTACCAAAAGCATAGGAATTTCTAAAGTCTTGGAAAAAAAAGTAATCAATATACCAGGTTGTCCTCCAAGTGATGTAAATATCATCGCAGCGCTTTGCTTTTATATATTATTTGAGCAAGACATGGCTTTAGATGAACAAAATAGACCTTTGGTTTTTTATGGTAAATGTTTGCATGATTTATGTGAAAGAAAAGCTAAATTTGAAGCAGGCAATTTTGCTCAAAGTTTTAACGATGAAAATATAAAACAAGGTTATTGTCTTTTTAAAGTAGGTTGTAAAGGACCTTATGCTTATAATAATTGCCCTAAGGTTAAATTTAACTCCAAAACCTCTTGGCCAGTAGCTGCAGGACATGGCTGTATTGCCTGTAGTGAAGAGAATTTTTGGGATGATTTTGGTTTTTATGAAAAACCTATGAGCAATGAATTTGCTTATAATAATTTTTCTATTATATTGGATAATAAAATAGTCCATAATAGCTCTAACAATGAGCTTAATTCAGATAATATTTTGTTAGATTTAGAAAGCGATATTAGTGGAATTTTTTATCAAAATGACACAAAGATTAATTTTTTAGACTTTAGTTTTGAAACTAATCCTAAAGTTTTTTTAAATAATTTTGCAAAAACTAAAATGGCTATGACTTTAGTACAAAACTATCAAGAGCAATTTAAAACATATTATAATTTTATACAAGAAAATTATAATAATGAAAGCAAAATTAGCAATAATATCTTAGATTTATTTTATTTTATATATCCTTTTATTAGCGGAAAAAAATTAAGCCATTTAGATGAGTTTTTAGATCTTGCTTTAGCTTATAAGTTCAAACATCCTAGCAAATTTGATTTTAAAACTACCATTAATAAACAAGCAAAGCTTGATATTTCTAAATCAATGCGTATGCCTTTGATTTATATTTTAGGTGGTTTAGATAAAGAAGCTATTGCTTTTGGATTGATTTTTTCTTTAAAAGAAAATTTAAAACAGGCTTTAAAAGCATGTAAAAATATACATAACAAAAAACAAATTTTAATACACTCAAATAATGAAAAAATACTAAAATTATTTTGGGATTTAACGAGTGTTTAAAGACTTAATGATAAAATATTTATCTCCCTAGTATTTGAAATTTGCAAAGCTTAAAAACTTTGCAAATTTATTTAAGATTTAGTTATTTTGACGATATAACTTTATCTTGATTTGAAAGGAACATTATGCAAATTTCTAGCTACAACTCTCAAAATTTTTCTATGGATATAAAAACAAAAAATGGCAATCATCTTTCTTTTTCTATGTACGATAAAAAAGAAGCAAAATTAGATAAAGATGGAAATTCAGCATCTTTGAGTTTAAGAAATCAATTTGGTTTTTCGTTTTCATATAGTGGCACAAAACTTTCACAAGAAGAAATTGAAGAAATTAAAGAAGCAGTAGCCAAAGTACAGCCTCAAATTGATGAATTTATGAAAAACTCAAGAGTAGGAACCTTAAAGCCAAAAGAGCTTATCACCACTGCGATGAAAATTGGCGATGCTCTGCCTATACCAAAAAATGAAGAGCATAAAAAAACAACCTTGCATGAGTTATTTAATATTATGGATAAAAGTTTAAATAAAGAAATGACAAAAACTGATCTTGAAGATATTAAAAAACAGATTTTCCAAGATAGTGCTAAATTATTAGAAGAAATTTGGAAGCAATATAACAATCAAGAAAAGAAAAAAGAAGAAGAAAATAATAAAGAATTTGGATTTTACGCTTAAGAAGGAAAATAAATGCAAGTAAAAGATATTTTAAAAAGCATGCTAGAACTCCAGCAAAAATTAAATGATGATACTAATGGTATAGGATGGGAAAATGGCTATACCAAAGAAGGTAAATTAATTAGCTTTAGAAGATGCATTTATATGGAGTGTGCTGAACTTATTGATTCTTTTGCTTGGAAGCATTGGAAAAGTATACACACTCCTGCAAACTGGGATAATGTATGTATTGAAATAGTAGATATATGGCATTTTATCTTGAGTTTAATTTTAGAAGAATACAAAGAAAAACAAATTAATGATAAAAATTTCATAGCAGAAGAAGTTTCTTCTGTAAGTTTTTTTGATGATTTTTGCAAAGAAACTTCTAATCCAAATGAAGCAGATATTTATGGAATTTTAAATGATATTGAGCTTATTATCCATAAATGCAGTGGATTTGATTATGATTTAGGTGAGCTTTTAAGTGTCTATTTTATTCTAGCTAGAAAATGTGGCTTAAATTTCTTTAAACTTTACAAAACATATATTGGAAAAAATATTTTAAATCAATTCAGACAAGAAAATGGCTATAAAGAAGGCACATATAAAAAAACATGGAATGGTGTAGAAGATAATGAAGTTTTAAATCAAATTTTAAAAGAAACCTTAGATTATAAAGAAATTTACAAAAAACTTCAAAATTATTACGATGAATTAAAATGAATATTTTATATCTAAGCTTGCAAAATTTTTTTAGTAAACCTTTTTTAAAATTTTCTTTTTTGCCTTTTTTTGTTAGTTTAATTATTTTAGCCTTGCTTGTATTCTACACCTATGATATCTTTTTTTCTTATATTGAAGATGTCATTAGCGGAACTTTCATGGCTTGGTTTTTTAGCTTTTCCATAGTACAATTTTCACTTACATTTTTGAGTGCCATAGGTGGATTTTTCATAGTAGTTTTTGCCTCAGTATTTTTATCCATGCTAATTATTTCTTTTTTAACGCCTTATATAGTAAAAAAAATAAATCAAAAATACTACAACTATTTCATACAAAAAGAAGTAAATTCTTTAGAAGTTTTACTCAAAACATTTAAATTTATATTGACTTTTTGCGTATTATTTATAATCGCTACTTTTTTACTAATCATACCTTTTATAAGTATTGTGATTTATTATGGAGTTTTTTATTATTTATTTCATAAACTTTTACTCTTAGATGTATTAAGCAATGTCTTGGATAAAAATTCTTTTAATAATTTTTATAAGAACTCTTCACCTTTGAACTTTAAAATAAGCACTTTAATATTTTTTATTTTATCAAGCATTCCTTTACTTGGACTATTTTTACAAGTATTTTATGTAATTTTTTTAACTCATTTAAGTTACCAAAAGATCTTAAATTTAGAAGCTAAAAATAATGGATGAGAGAATTAAAAAATTCATTCATTCTCAAAAACTCTTAACCTTGAGCGTGCAAGATAATGATGAAATATATTGCGCAAGTTGCTATTATACTTTTGATGATAAAAATCTTGCATTGATTTTTGCTAGCGAAGAACATACTAGACACATTCGGCTTTCTTATAAAAATCCAAAAGTAGGAGTTAATATAGCACTAGATACAAATATTATCAATCTTATTAAAGGAGTGCAAATTAAAGCTATTTTTAGAAAAGCTACCGCAGAACAAGAAAAAATATATTATGAAAAATTTCCCTTTGCAAAACTTGCAAAAGCTTGTATTTTTACTCTAAATATACAATGGGCAAAATATACCGATAATAAAATTCTACTTTCTAAAAAATTAGAATTTTTTATTTAAAAATATCCTAAAAATATAATATTTTTTAATAAAAATTAATTTTTTTATAATTTTTTAAATATTTTTTTAATAAAATTATACAAACCATCATAATCATAAAGTCAAATATTGACTTTGTCAAGGAGAAAAAATGCTCTCTTCTATTAAGAAATACCTACTAGGTAATTTTTCCAACAAAATAGCTTTCTTAGTTTGTATTTTTGTTGTAGTTTTGCTATGTGTTTTAGGTTTTTTTAATTATGTTAAATCTAAATCCAATAGCCATACACTGTTAGTTCAGTTTCAACAAAAGGTTGCTTTTGATGTGAGTAAAAGATTTGATTTATACGCAAGCGATAGGCGCAATATGATCAATTCTTTAACAAAATACATCAAAGAAAATAAAAATAATCTAAATTCAATACAATATACTAGTTTATTAAATTCTATAGGAAATTCTTTGGGTTTTGATTTAACCTATGTGGGTTTTGAAGATGGAACTATATTTAGATCAAATGGCAATAATCAAACTCCAGAAAGTGGTTATGATCCTAGATCTAGAGGATGGTATAAAGAAGCCAAGGAAAAAAGAGAATTAATTGTCACAGATCCTTACATATCATCTAGTATGCAAAAACCAACCATTTCTTATGCTAGTCCTATTATAGACAATGGAAAAGTTATAGGTGTAGTTGCTGCTGATTATGATTTGAAAAAATTCTCAGAAGAAGTTTTGGCTATAGGTAAAACACCTTATTCACATGCTGCTGTTTTAGCTGATGATGGAACTTATCTTTTTCATACCGATTCTTCCAAAATCTTAACCTCAACTAATATTAGTAAAGATATTATTTCAAATTATTTTAAAACAACTGAAGGTGCAAACAAAAGTCTTTCTAGGGATATTTTCAAAATTCAAACTAAAGAAGAAGGGATCAAAGCTTTAATTTGTAATGGTAGTATCAATCCAAAATATACTATTTGCTCTATAGCTGATTATGATTTTTACAGCGATACAGCTAAACAAACACTGATGGAACAAATTATTATTTCCTTAATTGCTATTTTTATTACTTTGATTTTTATTAGAATAATCATTTCTTATAATCTTAAGCCAATTGCTATTATATCTTCAGGCTTGCATAATTTCTTTAACTATTTAAATCATAAAGACATTCATTCACACCCTATTAAACTAAAAACTCAAGATGAATTTGGGAAAATGGCTGATGAGATTAATGAAAATATTAATATTATCAAAGAGGCTTTAAGTAAAGATGCAAAAGCTATTGAAGAATCTGTAAATGTTGCTAGAAAAATAGAAACAGGTGAGCTTAATTTACACATTAGCTCTCATGCTAACAATCCACAAATTCAAGAACTCATAGATGTTTTAAATAAAATGCTTGATACTTTACAACAAAAAATTGGTAATAATTTAAACGAAATTCAAGCGGTATTTGATAGTTATAAACAATTAGATTTTACTGCAGCTATTAATACCCCAAAAGGCGATGTTGAAAAAGCAATCAATGCCCTTGGGAATGAAATCAAAAACATGCTTTCAAAATCACTAAACCAAGGTGAGTTATTAAATCAAAAAGCCGAAGCACTCAAACAAAGTATGCATGAACTTACAAATGATGCCACACATCAAACCTCATCATTACAAGAAAGTGCAAGAGCTTTAGAGCAAATGAATTCAACTATGAGTGAAATTTCTATCAAAGCACAAGATGTAGTTAAACAAAGTAATGATATTAAAAGTGTTACCACTATGATTTCAGATATTGCTGATCAAATTAATCTACTTGCATTAAATGCAGCTATTGAAGCAGCTCGTGCAGGAGAACATGGTCGTGGCTTTGCTGTTGTTGCTGATGAAGTTAGAAACTTAGCAGAAAGAACTCAAAAGTCTTTAGGTGAGATTGAAGCTAATACTAATATCTTAGCCCAGTCTATAAATGATATGGGTGAAGCTATAAAGGAAGAAGCTAATGATATTAGCCAAATTAATGAGTCAGTGGCTACTATAGAAAAACTTACACAACAAAATTCTCAAACAGCAATACATACAAATGCTATTGCAAATGAAGTAGATTCTTTAGCACAAGATATATTAAGTGAAACAAAAAAAAGAAAATTTTAAAAGATGCCTTTTTGGCATCTAGATTTAAGAAAAAGAAGGTTTAATTTGTTCTAACCAAGCATCAATTCTACTTTCGGTTAAATCCTCATGGTTATCATTATCTAATGCAAGCCCTACAAATTTATCTCCTTCTACCGCATCACTTGATTCAAAAGTATAACCACCTGTAGAAACTGAACCTACTAAATTTGCACCTGCTGCTTTTAAAGCCTGAGCAAGTTTTCCCATAGCACTACAATATGTATCTGAGTAGCTTTCACTATCTCCCATACCAAAAACTGCAACGGTTTTTCCACTAAGATTTAAAGCTGAAAAATCAAAACTATCCCAATCATCTTGAAAATCTCCACTTCCCCAAGTAGAAGTTCCGCAGATTAATTTATCATAAGAATTGATTTTTTCTGCATTAATATCTGCAATATTTAACACATCTGAAATTCCTAATTTTTGAGCGATCATATTTGCCGCACCTTCGGTATTTCCCATAGAGCTACCATAAATTACTGCTACTGACATTTAACATCTCCTTAAAATTTGATTATTAATAGTATAGGGAACTAATTTTAGCAAAGTTTTGTTATTTTCACATAAATTATGTCTTATTTCTTTATGTTGAGTAAAATTTTTATTTCTTGGATACACAATATAAAATATTTCAAAAACATTTTTTTTGATAATTTGCAAAGCTAAATTTATATCCTTTTTATTATCTTCAAAAAAAGAAGGCATAATAGCCATTTTATCATTGATAATAATGATATTTTCTTGAATATCTACCCTAGCCTTTACATTGCTTTTACAAATTTTATCATACACAAAAGACTCAAAAGCCACCTGTGGATCTAAGATAAAATTTGATGACATAAAAACATTTTGTATTAATCTAGCTAAAGCATATTTTGGCATCTTTGCTTCAAGCTGTAATTTATTTAAATTTCCTTCTTTATATGCTTTGATGATTTTATGAGAATATGGACAAAATTGTTTTATTTTACTAAATTTCAAAACCCTTTCTGTGATCATATTTTGGATTTTTAACTCAAAAATATTTCTTAAACTAGTAGCTTTTTTTGCATAAATATAAGGTATTTTTAGATCATTTTCCACCAAAGAATTATACAAATTCAAAAAAATAAAATTAATATTTTCTTGTTCTAAATCTCTAAATATTTTAGGTACCAAATCCTCTTTGTTATTAAAACCAAACATGTTATGCCTTCTTTGTACATTCATAAGTTTGATCAAGACCAAAAACCTTACAATATTCACAATATACACAACTCACACTGCGTTTAGCACAAACCAAAGGTATATTGCGTTTTTTTGCCTCTGTTTTAATTTTTTTCATGGTGTTGTGATTTAAAAAACTAGTAAGCATGACTATGCATTCAGTATTTTGTGGAATGGGTTTTCTATTTACCCTATTTTCATTTCTAGCATCCCAATGCTCTATACTTTTTGCGCCTAAATTTGTCAAAACTGCCTTAATTGGAGCAATTTCATCTGCACCTATAACCAAAACTGACATTGAGCTTTCCTTTTATAAAAATGATAATTGTTATTATAATTTATAAAAGATAAATTTTAACTGATACTCAATATCAATTTTTAAAATTATGTATTATAGGTTTGATCAAAAATATCTGCGTGTAAAATCTCTTCTAAAACCACTGTAGCATATGAACCTTTTTGCAAGAAAAATTCTAAAGTAAAATGAGCTTTTTCTTCATCATAATAACTTTTACAATCTTGCAAATAAGACCACATAAAGCGTCTTGAACCTTGCATTTTATCTTTAAACTCATATGCAAAAGAAAAAATCTCATCTTCTAATTTTTTAGCTAGACCTTCATTTGTTTCATAAGCTTTAGAGCCTATTAAAAGTCCCATAGAACTAATATCTTTTTGATTAAATCTTTCTACTTCACTTGGCAAATCTTCACATACAAAGCATTTACCAAAAGGATAATGCCCTAAAACTTCACCTTTTAAAAGCTTAAAAAACTGCTTTTGATTTTTTAAACTTTTGATTTCATCTTTATCTAAATCATAAATTTGTTTTATTTCTTTTTCACTAAAATCATTGATAAAATGTGATAATTCCACCCTTTTACTCAAATATCTGTTAAAAAGTTCGCTTTGAAAGGCAGAAATTAAAAATTCTTGTATTTTTTTATTTTTGATTTTTTTACCTTTTAAAATTTCTAGTCCTTGTAAAAAATTATCTTGAAATTTACCAAAACGCTGATATCCAAAATAATTAGCAAAACCTTGTTCTTGGATATTTTTGAAAGCTTGTTCTATTTTTAAAGCATCTACTTTTGAAACTTTTTTTAATCTTATAAAAAATGAATTTCCTTTTAAATGCCCTATTCTAAGTTTATTATCATGATAAAAACTTTCTAAAATTTTCATCTTCTCATGTTTAAAATTTTTTAAGCCCTCTTCAAATTTTTTAGGCATAGAAATATATTGAAAAGTTAAGCCTTGTTTATCTTTTAAACCACTATAACCAAAATCTCTCATTTTAACACCGCTTTGCTCACTTAAAATTCTCAAAGCTTCACTGGTGCTTAGATCTTTTTTTTGTATATGTAAAATAAGATGTTCACCTTTACCACTAAATTCATACAAAGGCTTTTCTCTTACTACAAAATCATTACTATTTTTTGAAAAATACACATTTATCGGGCTGTGTTTTAAAGTATATAAGGGCTTAAAAATGATGTTCTCTTCCATAAAATTTATACCTTCCTGTTGTTGTTTTTGCAAAAATATTTAGTTTAATTCTATGTTTTTTAGCCATATTTTGTATAAATACTTTATGTTTTTTATCAAAAGCAAATAAAATTTCATACTCTTCTGCACTATTTAAGCTAAATTTATCTAATTTTTTAAGAAATTTTATACCAAGTTGATTTATAAAGAGCATTCTCGATAGATCCTTATTTAAACCATCTGAAATATCCATACTTACTCTGACTTTTTTTGCTATATCATAAAAAAATTTCTGCCTTAAATTTGGTTTTATAAAACGATGTTTAGAATGTAATTTTCCACCGCGAAATAGTATATTTAAACCTTTTAAACTCTCACCTAATTTCCCACTAAAAGCAAGCAAATCTCCCTTTTTTAAACCTTTTCTAAAAATAGCCCTTTTATTCACTTTAGAAATAATAGTTATACTAATATTAATTTTCCTATCTGCTATAGTATCTCCGCCTATAATTTGCACCCCAAATTCTTTTGCGCTATCTAGCAAGCCTTTTTGCAAAGCTTTAACTTGTTTCATTTCTAAACATTTTGGTAAAGAAAGCCCTAAAAGAGCGTATTTTGGTGTAGCATTCATAGCAATTGCATCAGAAATATTAACGAGCATAGCTTTTGCACCAATTTGCTCTAAACTCATCCAAGAGCGTTTAAAATGCACATCCTCACAAAATAAATCTTTAGAATAACAATATCCATCGATGATTGCTCCATCATCTCCGTTGATAGAATTTGCAAAAGCATTTATAATAAATTTTTCTTTATCCATGTGAATATTTTATACAAAAAGCTTTTAATTTTATATAATAATCAAATTTTTATAAGTTTAAAATGTATATAATCAAAAATAATACCAAGGATAAAAAATGCAAATAACTTTAAGAATTTTTCGTTTTGATAAAGATAGTGATTATTTAGCTTATTATAAACCATATGTTTATGATAGTAAAAATTTTAAAAGTGTTTATGATATTTTAAGTCAGATTAAAAAAGATGATATATATTTTGATTTTGAAGAAAACCCAGAAAGTTGTATTAAAGTTAATCAAGTTACCATTAGACAAAGAAGAGATTTAAGTAATATTATTGAAAGATTTGGAAAAGAACTCATCATAGAACCACTCGATACTAAAAGAGCTATTAAAGACTTGATCATGGATAAGAGTGATTTTTTAGAAAAACTTGAACTTTTTAAAGGACTTATTGACATACATGATATAGAGCTTTACAAGCAATATGACTTTTTATATTATACAAGCGAAGTAAGAGAATTTCTACCTGAATATTTAGGAGATAGTTTCTTTATATTTGCCTATAAAATGCTACTTAAATATCCAGAAAAAACTCCACAATTTTTAAAATTGATAGCAGATGAAGAAAAAGGAATTTATTATCATACTAAATTCAAAAATTTTATTTCATCTAATGAGCTTGACTATGAATCTTACATCAAAGAATTAAAAGTTATGCTTGTAAAATCAGGTCTTGCAAGAAGTATTTTTTAAGGAATTAAAATGTATAAAATTTATACCAATAGCAATAATGATTTATTTTGTTATTTTGATATTATCAAAAATGTCTTAGATACAGTCGGTGTTGAAAGCACATTATGTGAAAAACCTTTGGGTAAAAATTATTTTATTATTGACTATGATCCTAAAGATATTTTAGATGAATATTCTAGAATGATGAATGAGAATAATATCTTAGCTTGCGAATATAGCTCTTATGAAATTATGAGTAAAATCGATAAGATTAAATACGCTCCAGAGTTTTTTTTAAAATACTTAAAAACAGAACACATTAAATATTTTTTTGATAAATTTAACATAGGTGTATATCAAGGATTTTCCCATGCTAATTGCTCTTTAGAACTTGCTAAGATTCTTAAAGCAAATATAATTGATTTTGAAAGAAAATATAAGAGTTGTGGCTATGGGTTCTTAAGTTTAAATGCGCAATTAGCTTATAAAAGTGCAGCAGCAATCATTTTAGATGCTTATGATAGTGGTTGTGATTTTTTAGTTGTAGAAGATTTTTATTCTTTTTATATGTTTGATAAGTGTTCTAAAGAATTACAAGCAATTTCAAATAGAAATTTTGAAGATTTTTATATTTTAAGTTTCGCAGAGCTTGCAAATTTAGCTCTAGGTATAGTACCATACACTTTAAAAAAACACAAATTAAAAGTGAGTTTAGTCAATGAAAATCGCTCTTGAATGCAAGGATTTAATTTTAGAAAAAACTTTAGAAATTGCTTTAAAAGATTTTTTAGTTTTAAAAAAAGATTGTGATTTTTTAGTCTGTGATGAAAAAATCAACACACAAAAGCCACAATTTATCATCAACAAAAAATCAAATTTCTTAACTCACCCTTTTAACATAGAAGAGTTGCTATGTGCTTTAAATGATTTCAATGCAAGCTTGCAAAATATTGCCTATAAAATAGCAATGCGTGAGAAAAAAATTATGAATCAAAAATGTGAAGCCATTTTAGAACAACTACGCCAAGAAAGTCATGAAAAAATCGATGCAATATTTGATCTTTATAAAACAGAGTTAAAAAATCTTATCAAAGAAGAAAATAATAATGCATAAAACACAAGAATATCAAAGCGTAAGAGATTTTTTAAAAAATTACAAAGAGGATAAAAAAACAAGCTCAAAAAAACAAGCTCAAAAAATTTACACCACTATAGAAAGTGGAATTTATAAGGGTAAAAAAATTTTACTTCCTAGCCTAGATACCACAAGAAGCACTAAAAGCATAGTAAAATCATGTGTTTTTAATGTTTTGCGTTTTTCTTTACAAGATAAGGTTTTTATAGAGGCCTTTGGAGGAAGTGCTTTGATGGCATTAGAAGCAAGAAGCAATGGTTGTTTAAAAAGTTATGCCATAGAAAAAGATAAAAAGGCTTATGAAATAGCTTTAAAAAACGCTTCTGGTGTTGATCAAAATACCCTTTGTTTTAATGATGATACTTTTAAAAAAACTCCTCAAATTATTCAAAATTCTAAAGAAGATATTATTTTATATCTTGATCCTCCATTTGATATTAGAGAAGGTTTTTTTGATATTTATGAAAAAACTTTAAAATTGATAGAAAATATACAAAATTCAAATGTAAAAATCATTATCATAGAACACCACAGCACTTTTAAAACTCCAACTAAAATACAAGATTATGAAAAAACTAAAGAAAAAAAATTTGGCTCAACTACTCTAAGTTTTTACTCCTTTATATAAATTTGGAACTTTTTTTGCTTTAATTTTATGAAAATAGCATAGATTAAAGGAAGAATCGATGAGAATATTACTATTTTGCTTGGTATTAAATCTAAGCATTTTTGCAGCTACTATTAAAGAACTTACTAATGTAGTAGGTGTTAGAGATAACCAACTTATAGGATATGGTTTGGTTGTTGGCTTAAACGGAAGTGGAGATGGTACAAGTAGTGAATTTACTCTACAATCTATTTCAAATATGCTTCAGGGTATGAATGTAAAAGTTAGCCCAGGTGATATAAAATCAAAAAATACAGCAGCAGTAATGGTAACAGCAAAGCTTCCTGCTTTTGCAAGAAGTGGGGATAAGCTTGATGTAAGTGTGGCTTCTTTAGGTGATGCAAAATCTTTACAAGGTGGAACCTTACTTATGACGGCTCTAAAAGGAGTTGATGGAGAGATTTATGCAGTAGCTCAAGGTTCATTAGCTATAGGTGGACTTAGCCCAAGACCGGGTGCAGCAGGAACACACTCAACCTCAGCAAATGTTATTAATGGCGCTGTAGTAGAAAGAGAAATTCCACAAAACTTTAGCCAAAGTGAAGATTTGATTTTAAGCTTAAAAGAAGCAGATTTTAAAACAGCTAATAATATAGAAAGAGTTTTAAATACTATTTTTGATACAGATATAGCAAAAGCTTTAGATTCTAGAACTATAAAATTAACAAAACCTGAAGAATTTTCTCATGTTGAATTTATGGCAAGAGTATTAGAACAAGATATAGCTTATACCCCAGAAAGCAAAGTGATTATTGATGAAAGAACAGGAACTATCGTAGCGGGAGTAAATATAGAAGTTGAACCTATATTAATTACTCATAAAGATATTACTATAAAAATTGATCCAAACAATACCGTAGCTTTAGGACAAAATGAAATCGATATGAAAGATGGTGGTATTTTAGACCCTGTATCTAATACTTTAAAAATCACAAACAATAAAACAACAGTAGCAAACATAGCTAGAATGTTAAATAAACTTGGAGCAGCACCAAATGATATCATAGCTATTATGCAAAATCTAAAAAGAGCTGGTGCAATCAGTGCTGAATTAGAGGTGATATGATGAGAGTTGATAATTATTTAGCGAGCAAAAATTACAGCAGTGAGCTTTATGAAAACATTACCAAGCATAATAATAGCTATAAGGCTGCTAAAAACTATGCAGATAGTGCTTTTAAAAATGATTTAACTCATATACAAGCATTAAATGATGAAGATAAAGCTTTAAAAGAACAAACCGATGCTTTTGAAGCTTTCTTAATTAAAAGTGTTTTGGATATTTCTTTAAAACAAGAAAATTCTTTATTTGGAAAAGATGCAAGTGATGAAATTTATTCATCTATGTATAATGATACTATGAGTAAAGCATTAAGTGGTGGTTTAGGTTTTTCAAAATTATTATTTGATTATTTAAAAGAAAGGCGTTAAGTTATTTTTTTAAGTGTCGATATGGTTCTTAGAGTTTTTCAATAGAACTGGAGGCTTAAAATGATAAACCCTATACATCAAAGCTATGTGGCTCAAGTTGCTACTAGCGATATAAATAAAACAGAAAACAAAGAAAATAACAAGGCAAAAGAAACTCAAAAGGTAGAAGAAAATAAGGCATCTTTTATTGCTTCACAAATAAAGAATGGCGAGTATAAAATAGACTTGCAAGCCACTTCAAAAGCAATAGTAGATTCTTTATTATAATTTTTATCCTTTTTTGGGTTAGTGCCTAAGAAAGGATAAAAATGGTTAAACAACACTTAGACAAAACAAATTCTATTTTAGAAAAACTCATCAATCTTACTTTAGAAGATATAGCTCAAATTCAAGCTGCTAATCACCAACATGTTAGCAAAAGCGTAGAAGAAAAAACTAAACTTGTAAATGATTTTCAAATTGCTAAAAAAAATCTTGATAAGGCTTTAGTAGAACTTAGTAATCAAGGAAACAATAAAGGTTTAGACGAACTTTTAGATGATGAAGATAAAGAAAAACTTGCTCTTTTAAAGCAAAATTTAAACACCTTACATCAAAAAAATAAAGAATATGCTAAATTGGCTCTTATTATTAAAAATTTTTACGACAATCTTTTAAATACAATGTTTGAACAAAATGGAACAAATAATGCTTATGGGGATAATAAGACAATTCCAGATTCATTATTTAAGATCAATGTTTAAAGGCTAAGTCATGGGAATTTTTGATAGTTTATATACAGGGGTTAGTGGTATAAGAGCTGCTGAACTTCAAATCAATACCACAGGTAACAATATCTCTAATGCAAATGCAGTATTTTATACTAGACAAAGAGCGGTGCAAAGTTCAGGTATGTCTCTTGATAGAGGTGGCTTACACTTAGGAACAGGTACGCAAATTGATACTATTAAAAGATTGCATGATGAGCATTCTTATTATGAGCTAAAAAACGCCACTACTCAACAAAACTATACAAATTATTTAGGACAAATTTTACAAGAAGCAAGTCAAAGATTTCCTGATATGCAAGGAACTGGTATTTTACAAGATTATAAAAATTACTATGATGCGTGGAATAACTTTGCTTCCAACCCAAGCGATGGAGCAAGTAAAATAGATCTTGTTAATAGCGCAAACACATTAGCTCAAAACATACAAAAAACATTACAAGATCTTAGCAAAATGCAACAAACAGTTAATGAGCAAATTCAACAAACCGTAGATGAGATTAATAACATTGGTCAAGAAATTGCAAATATTAATAAACAACTTGAAAATGAAGAAGTTTTACCTACCGATAATGCAAATCAACTAAGAGATAAAAGAGATGAACTTGAACTTAGACTTTCAAAGTTAGTTAATGCTGTTGCTTGGAAAGGAACAAGCTCTCAAGATAGTACTTTAGAATCTACCATGACTGATTCTGGAAGATATTATGATTTAAGCATTCAAGGCTTTAGTATAGTAAATGGCTCTAGCTTTCACCCTTTAAAATTAGATAATAACAACCCTAATGGTTTTTATCAAATTTATTATGAAGTAAATGATGAAAACCGCTATGATTTAACAAGCAAAATTTCAGGTGGGCAGCTTGGTGCTCAACTTGATCTTAGAGGTAGAAATTATGATGGCAATCATGATACTTACAGCGATGGAAAATTACAAGAGTATAAAGATATGCTCAATACCTTTACAAAAACACTCATAACTCAAACTAATAATGTCTATGCTCAAGCAGCAACCGATAAAGTAAATTCAGATGATTTAAAAGGTTTAAAATCTGATACTTCTTTAATGAGTTATGATAAAAACATCCAAGCAGGAAGCTTTGACATCACAGTTTATGATGAAAAAGGTGAGCCGGTTGCTACTAGAACTATAAAAATAGATGTTAATACCACTATAGAAGATGTTATTAAACAAATCAATGCAGATATTGATGATAATAAAAATGGTCAAGGTGGTGATGATTTAAATGATTATTTTCAAGCCTTTTATCATTATGATGGAAAAAGTGATAGCGGAAATTTCCAAATCAATGGCTTAAAAAAAGGTTATAAAATAGCTTTTAAAGACAATGGCACAAATTTCCCAGGCGCTTTAAATGTATCTTCATTTTTTAATGGTCAAGATGCAAGTAGCATTAATGTAAATTCAAGCATTAGAAATGATCCAAATAGTTTAAAAGCTAGTTCAAACGGAGTTGATGGAAATAACGATGTAGCTAACGCTATGTTGCAACTTCAAAATCAAAAAGTAAATTTTTATAATAAAGATGGTACAGTAGATACTATGACTTTGGATGGATATTATAGAAAATTTACAGGCCAAATTGCTTCAGATGCTGAAAGCAATGGCTTTGCGCATGCAACTAATATGACGGTATTTAATACAGCTTATGCAGAATACCAATCAAAAAGTGGTGTAAATACCAATGAAGAATTAGCAGCACTCATACAATATCAAGCAAGTTATGGCGCTGCAGCTAAAATCGTAACTACCGTTGATCAAATGCTTGAAACCTTACTTGGTTTAAAATCTTAATGCAAATTAAAGCTCTTTTAGATGAAGCAATTTTAAGCAAAAACACTCAAAAAGAGCTTTTCTCTCATCCTGATCCTTTACAAATTGCAAGTGTTTATAAAGATGAAAATATAGCCTTGCTTTGTGCTTTATTTGCCTATGGAAATGCTAAAAATATTGTAAATTTTTTAAATAAACTTGATTTTTCCTTGCTTGAGAAAAGCGATGAGATTATTAAAAAAGAATGTAAAAATCTAAAATACCGCTTTCAAAACTCTCAAGATATAGCTCAAATTTTCATCACACTCAAGCGCTTAAAAAATGAAGATAGTATAGAAAATATTTTTACCAAAACTTATCAAAAAGAGCAAAACATAACACAAGCAATAAAAGCTTTCATAGAAACAATTTACAAGCTTAATCCTTATAAAAGTTATGGTTATGAATTTTTCTTTTCAAAAGAATTTAACATTCCAAAAGGTCCTTTAAAAAGATACAATATGTATCTTAGGTGGATGGTAAGAAAAGATGAATTAGATTTAGGTTTGTTTAAAAATATAGACAAAAAAGATTTACTCATACCCTTAGATACTCATACTCATAAAGTTTCATTAAAACTTAAGCTTTTAAAGCGTAAGATTTATGATTTTAAAAGTGTTTTAGAACTTACGCAAAGTCTTAAAAAATTCGATCCTACTGATCCTATAAAATATGATTTTGCTCTATATAGAATCGGACAAAACAAGGAAAGCTTATGGAGCTTGAATTAACTTATTATGTGATTTTATTCTTTGTTGCTGCTTTTGCAGGTTGTGTTGATGCGATTGTAGGTGGTGGTGGGCTTATTACCATACCTGCTTTATTTGCTTGTGGTATTCCTCCTCATTTAGCCCTAGCTACTAATAAACTTCAAAGCACCTTTGGATCGCTCACTGCGGTTTTAGCTTATAGAAAATCTATGCATATAGAAAAGATAGCCTTGGGAATTTTATTTACTGCTATTGGAGCTGCCATTGGAACTTATGCAGTCTTACTAATAGATCAAAATGCTGTTAAAATCATTGTATTAATTTGCCTTGTTTTAATCTTTTTTTACACTATTTTCAAGCCTGATTTAGGCCATGTACATAATAAAGCTAAAATGAGCACTACAAGCTTTCAAATCATCTTTGGCTTGCTACTTGGTTTTTATGATGGTTTTTTAGGACCCGGCACTGGATCTTTTTGGATTTTTGCTTGCGTGATATTTCTTGGTTTTAGCATGAAAAATGCAAGCATTAATACCAAAATCTTAAATTTTACTAGCAATATAGTAGCTTTAGGGGTATTTTTATACTCTTATGAGGTGCTTTGGAAAGTTGGTATTTTAATGGGTATAGGCCAAATTTTAGGTGCTTTTATAGGATCAAAACTAGTCTTAAAAACGCAAGGAACTTTTATCAAAAAACTCTTTTTGATTATGGTTGCTTTAACTATAGCTAAGGTTGCTTATGATTATCTTGCTTAAATTTCTTGACTAATTTGCCACATAGGTAAAAATACACCCGAGGCTAAAACTAAAATCAAACTCGCCATAAAAATTGTCATCAAAGGCTCCAAAACACTCAAAAGCTTTTGAGTATAATTTTCTTTTTTATACTCATAAAACAAAGCAAGCTCATAAGTACTTTCATCTAATTTAGAACTTTTTAAAGCTAAATTTAACATTCTTATCACAAAAGGCTCAAAAAGCTTTGTGTTAGAAAAAGCTTGAGCTAAATCAAGTCCTGATTCAAATGAAGTCTTTATAATAAACATTTTGTTTTTAAAGAATTGATTTTCTATACCTTCACAAGCAAGTTCAAAAGCTCTTTTTATATCCACCCCTGCTTTTAATAAATATGAAAAAATTAAGAAAAAACAAAATTTATCTTGATAAAATATTATTTTTCCAAAAATGGGAAAATAAAAAAGAATTCTATGAAAAAACAAAGACTTCCTAAAAAAATAAGTAAGTATTATAAAAAATCCTATATTTAATAAAATAATCATATAAAAATGACTAAAAAAATCAGCTATAATAAAAAGAATTTGAGTGATTTTTGGCAAATCCAATTCAAGTTGTAAAAATAAAGTTTTAAATTCAGGCAAAACTAAAGTTATAAGAATAAAAAAAGCAAAAATAATACACATAAAAACGAAAAGTGGATAAGCTATAGCCTTTTTTAACTGCTTAAAACTATGAAGATTTTTTTCTTTTAAACTAATAATAATATCAAGAGCCCTATGTAAATCTTCTCTGCCATCACAAATTTTTAAAATAGCACATTCTCTAGAATTTAAAATATCTTTAAAGGCTTCATTATAAGAACTTCCATTATTGAGTTTATTATAAATTGTATTAAAAATTTTAATATTTTGTTTTTCATAGCTTGATTTTAAAAATTCTAAAATTGCTTCCTGTAAGCTTAATCCTGCCTTTAAGATCATATTTAAATCCTTAAGAATGAAAATAAGCTCTTCTTCTTTGATTTTATGTTTTATCGGTTTGAAATATTCTTCAACACTAATAATATTTACAAATGACTTTAACGCAAAATTTCTAGCTTCATATAAATTTCTAGCCCTTATTATATATTGTTTTTGCTCTTTATTTAATACATAAAAAATAACAAATTTTTTCAAAAACTAATCTTTCTTAACTCATCTATACTTGTTAAGCCAAGTTTTGCCTTTTCTAAAGCATCCATACCTAAAGTCAAAAAACCTTTTTTTAAAGCGTATGTTAAAATATTTTCATAATTTGCATTATTTTCTATCATATTTTTTAAATTATGATCTAAAAATAAAAATTCAGCTACCATCAAACGCCCTTTATATCCACTATACATACACTCAACACAACCTTTTGCTTTGTAAAATTTTCCTTCAAAAACTTGATTTTGAAAGTAAAATTTTTCCTTGTTAGGTTCTTTACATTCACATAGTTTTCTTACTAATCGTTGAGCTATAATTAAATTAAGAGAATGAGCTATTAAGTATTCTCTTGCACCCATATGCTTCATTCTAAAAATAGCTTCTATAGCGCCATTAGTGTGTAGGGTGCTTAAAACTAAATGTCCGCTTAAAGAAGCTTTTAAAACTATATCCAAACTATCCTCATCTCTAATTTCACCTATCATAATCACATCAGGATCGTGTCTTAAAACTGCTCTTAAAGCTTTGTGAAAATCAAATCCGGCTTTAGAATTTAAAAGAATTTGTTGAGCATATTTAAGTTTATATTCTATAGGATCTTCTAAGGTGATGATTTTTTTACTTTGTTCAATTTCATTTAAAATAGCATGCATAAAAGTACTTTTACCACTCCCTGTTGGCCCACAAAACAAAATCAGACCATAAGGTGCATTCGTGTGTATTTTCAGCTGAATTAAATTTTCTTCTTTGATAAAAAGTTTATTAAGTTTTAAAACATATCCATCTTGTTTTAAAATTCTAAGCACTATGCTTTGTCCAAATAATAAAGGCATAATTGAAACTCTAAAATCATATTTTTGTTCTAAAATGATTTTAGAAAAACTCCCATCTTGAGCTTGTCTTTGTTCAGCTACATTAAGCAAAGCAATAATTTTTACATGCATCAATAAGGCTTGGTATGATTTTGCATCAAAACTATGTATATATTTTAACTCCCCATCTATTCTAAATCTTATATATACTTCATTTTCTAAAGGCTCTAAATGGATATCACTTGCTCTTAAAAAACAAGCATAAGTTAAAATTAAATTCAAAAACTGCTCTAATAAAAATTCATCTTTATTTTCATCACTTTTCAAACTAAGCTCTAATCTATTAAGATGATTTTGAAATTTAATTAAAAATTTAACCCTTTCTAGCAAAAATTCAAATTGCGTAAAAACACAAAGAAAAATCTTGATAGTTTTAAAACGATATAAATTTTGTATTTTTTCCAAAACATTCTCTTCCAATGGTTTAAAGGAAGCTATATGGATATTTTCATCATCTTCATAAAAACAAAAAATATTATGTTGTTCTATTAAAGAAAAAGGCAAAATGTGAAGATATTTTTCAAAATCAAAAGTTTGATTTAAATTTAAAAATTCCATTTTGTATTGAGAAGCAATTTCTTTTAAAGAATACTCGCTTAAGTTTTTTAATTTTTGATGTGTATCACTCAAAATAAATCTCCAAAAGCTTTTCGTATTCTTTTTTAGCTATTAAAGCATCTTCATATCTTCCGAGTTTTATTTTAGCATTAATAAAAACAAGCCAAGCTTCTTTTTGCAATAAATCAAAATCATTAGCCTCTATAGCCCAAAAAACTGCTTGTTTGTATTCTTTATTTTGATAAAAATATTTTGCTAAATTTAAAGCATTTTCATAGTTTGGTTGATTAATGAATTTTTCATAAAATATGTTTTGATCGAAACTATTGTTTTGAATTTCTATAGCATTTAAAAAAGAAAAACATATTAAGATTTTAAAACATATCATCTTCATGCTGAAAACCTAGGTCTTTTAAACTTAAAATTTTATTATTAGTTTTTACTAAACTTGGTTTGATAATAAAAACTATTTCGCTAATATCTTCATAATTTTGTTTTCCTTGAAATAAAGCTCCAAAAAGTGGAATTTTAGATAAAATGCTTATTTCATTATGATTATTAATGGTATTTTTACTAATCAATCCGCCTAAAATTAAAGTTTGTCCATCATCAACCTCAACTACAGTAGAAAGCTTTTTTTGTATAGTATCTGGCGCTATATTTCTTGGTTTGCTTTGTCTATGATTATCAAAACTATATTTAAAATCACTCAAGCTTGGATTAATCCTAAGCATAATTTTATGATCATCTGAAATCTCAGGCAATATATTAAGTAAAATTCCTACAAAAATAGAATAATTATTATATATTTCACTAACTATTGTACCATTTTCTGTTCCTTTAGAACTTTCTTTTACTTGATAATTTATTGTATCGCCTATAGAAATAATAGCTTGCTGATTGTTTAAAGCCATAAGTTTTGGGTTAGAAAGTATAGTTGTTTTACCATTTTCTTGTAATAAATTTAAAATAGCTTTAGTTTCAATATTTGCTTTTAAGTTAATATTTCTAACACCATCTTTATTAATTATAAAATCATTATCATCACCATTAAGTTTAAAAGCAAGTTCTTGCCAATTAATTCCACTTGAATGATTTTTGTTTAAATGCACAGCAACAATACTTACATCAATTAAAACTTGTTTTTTAAGTCTTTTATTTAAGTCATCTAAATATTTTCCAACTCTTGCAAGTTCATATGGAGTTGCATTTAAAGTAATAATTCCTGCATTAGTATTGACAATAGGTTTAGTTGTATTTTCATCCAACAAAGCTTGAATTTCTTCTGAAATTTTCTCCCAAAAATCAAATTTATCAGTACTAATAACTAAATTATCTACTTCCTTATAATTATCATAATCTCCTTGTTTTGGTCTAGAATCCACTGAAGCTTTAGTAATACTTTGTCCTTCTCTAATAGAACTTATATAATGCACTTTAAAAGTTTCAACTTGTTTTCCATAAATTTTTAAAGCATTTTTATCGTATTCATAAGCAAGATTGTTTTCCACCAATAAAAGCTTAAAAATCTCTCTTAAAGACATTTTCTTTATATGTAAATAATTTTGAGCATGCATTAATTTTTCTTGAGCAAAAATATCTTTGATAATAATACTAAAATCACACTCTCTTCCGAGTTCATTTAAAATTTCAAGCAAAGAAGTTTTGTTTTCTACTCTTATATTAAAAAAATGCTGATTACACTGCATGGCAAATACATTTGTAAAAAACAAAAAATTAATACATAAAAATACTATTTTTTTCATACAAATTTACAACCATTATTTTTTCTTCCTTTTTTAATACAACTTGAGAATTTCTAATTTCAACTATTTTAAAACCATCAATATAATCGTTTAAAGCATACCACTTATCATTAATCTTAATCTTATTTGAAACAATAGCTTGCAAAGAAAAATTAGATTTTATATTTGTAGTCTTTTTAAAAAAAGGATCTTGAATTGAAATTAAATTATCAACATAACAATTTTGATTTAAAAATGGATAATTAACACCAAAAGCATTAATTACCCATAAAACAAGAAAAAAAATTCGAAACAAAATTAATTTTCATTGCTAAAATCAGCACTTGCTAAACGCTTAAGCTGTCTGTAACGACGTTGTGCCTCTGCTTTATTTTTTTCAAATAATTCTTTTGCTTGCTCAGGATTTGATTTTTTCAAAGAATTATAACGAACTTCATTCATTAAAAAGCTTTCATATAAATCCCAATCAGGTTCTTTTGAAGAAATTGTTAAAGGATTTTTACCTTCAGCTTCTAAACGCGGATCATAAATATAAGTTGGCCAATATCCACATTTTGTAGCTAACTCTGCTTGATTTCCTGAATTTCCAAGTCCACCTTTAATACCATGAGCTATACAAGGAGAATAAGCAATAATCAAAGAAGGTCCATCATAAGCTTCTGCCGCCATTACAGCTTTTAACAATTGTGCATAATTTGCATTAGAATTTACTTGAGCCACAAAAATATAACCATAAGTCATAGCAATTTGACCAAGATCTTTTTTCTGTACTGGCTTACCTGCTGCAGCAAACTGTGCTACTGAACCTGTTCTTGAAGATTTTGAGCTCTGACCGCCTGTGTTAGAATACACTTCAGTATCAAGCACTAAAATATTTACATTCTCACCGCTTGCCAAAACATGATCAAGTCCACCATAACCTATATCATAAGCCCAGCCATCACCACCAAAAATCCAATGTGATTTTTTACTTAAATAGCTTTTAAGTTCTAAAATATCATTAACTGCTTTGATTTGCTTATTTTCTTCTAACAATGGAACTAATTTATCTCTTAATTCCAAAGAAACTTTAGAATCTTCTTTATTTGCAATCCACTCTTTATATAATGCAGAAAGTGCGTTAGGTACTTCTTGCATACTTTCATTCATTATGTGTTCTATTTTATGTCTTGTAGTTTCAGTTGCTATTTTCATACCAAGACCAAATTCAGCATTATCTTCAAATAAAGAATTGCCCCAAGCAGGTCCATGACCATTTTTATTGCTTTTTCTATATGGAGTTGAAGGAGCTGAGCCACCATAAATAGAACTACAACCCGTTGCATTAGCAACAATCATTCTTTCACCAAATAATCTAGTAATTAAAGTAATATAAGGAGTTTCTCCACACCCTGGACATGCTCCATGAAATTCAAATAAAGGTTGAGCAAATTGGATGCCTTTGGTATTTTCTCTATTTAAAATATTATCTTTATAACTTACTTTTTTGAATAAATAATCTGCATTTTCTTGCTCACCATGATCAAGCTCTTCACCTAGTGGTACCATCACTAAAGATTTTTCTTTGGTAGGACACTCATGCACACAAAGCTCACAACCTGTACAATCAAGCGGCGAAACTTGAATTTTGAAATTTAATTTTTGTTCTTTCACGCCTTTTGCATTTAAGCTGTGCTCTTTTACACCTGCTGGAGCATTGTTTAATTCTTCTTCATCAATCAAGAAAGGTCTGATAACTGCATGAGGGCATACTGAAGCACATTGATTACACTGAATACAATTAGTTTCTATCCATCTTGGCACCATAACACCAACGCCTCTTTTTTCATACTCAGTAGTACCATGCTCAAAACTACCATCTTCATAGCCCAAAAATGCCGAAACTGGTAAATCATCGCCCTTAGCTGCATTCATAGGTTTTGCGATTTTTTCAACAAACTCAGTACCTTTATAAGCTATAGTTTCTTCTTTTGCTTCATTAGCTAAATTTACCCAAGAAGGATCAATATCAACTTTTACAAGTCCATCTGCACCTACATCAATAGCTTTATAATTCATTTCAACTATAGCATCACCTTTTTTACTATATGATTTATAAGCTAATTCTTTCATATATTTTTGCGCATCTTCAAAAGGAATGATATTAGCAAGTTTGAAAAATGCTGATTGCATAATCGTGTTTGTTCTACTACCTAGTCCTATCTCTCTAGCAAGTTTTGTAGCATTAATGATATAAAAATTAATTTCCTTTTGCGCTAAAACTCTTTTTACTGCATTTGGAATTTTTTCAATAGTTTCTTGCGCACTCCAAATACTATTTAAAAGGAAAGTTCCTCCTTTTCTAATGCCTGCTAAAACATCATAAATTTCTAAATACGCAGCCACTGAACATGCTACGAAATGTGGCGTAGAAACTAAATAAGTTGAAGTAATAGGTTTTTTAGAAAATCTTAAATGGCTTCTTGTATAACCACCTGATTTTTTAGAATCATAAGCAAAATAAGCTTGCGCGTAAAAGTCTGTTTTATCTCCTATAATTTTAATAGAGTTTTTATTTGCACCTACAGTGCCATCGGCACCAAGTCCATAAAATAAACACTCTATAGTACTTTCATCACCCAAAGAAATTTTCTCTCCCACAGGCAATGAGGTAAAGGTTACATCATCATTAATTCCTATGGTGAAACCATCTTTTGGATTTGCTTGATTTAGATTTTCAAAAACTGCTATCAACTGAGCAGGATCCACATCTTTTGAAGAAAGTCCATATCTACCACCAACGATTAAAGGTGCTTTTTCTTTTCCATAATATGCACTTTTTAAATCCAAATAAAGTGGCTCGCCTAAACTTCCTGGCTCTTTAGTTCTATCTAAAACAGCAATTTTTTCAACACTTTGAGGCATTACATCAAATAAATATTTTAAACTAAATGGTCTATATAAATGAACTTTTAAAACCCCTACTTTTTCACCTTTGCTACTCAAATAATCTACAACTTCTTTTAAAGCTTCAGTCACTGAACCCATTGCTACAACAACACGCGTTGCATTTTTATCCCCATAATATACAAAAGGTCTGTATTCTCTTCCTGTAATTTTTGAAATTTCTTGCATATATTCATTAACAATATCAGGAACAGCTTCATAATATTTATTTGCCAACTCTCTTGTTTGAAAATAAATATCATCATTTTGAGCCGTACCTCTTGTTTTTGGATTTTCTGGATTTAGACAGGAATTTCTAAATTCCAATAAAGCCTTACGATCCAATAAGCGATCAAAATGTGCATAATCCATTACTTCAATTTTTTGGATTTCATGAGAGGTTCTAAAACCATCAAAAAAATGCATAAAAGGCACTCTACCTTTAATAGCTGCTAGGTGTGCAACACCTGCTAAATCCATACTTTCTTGCACAGAATGCGAACAAAGCATAGCAAAACCTGTTTGTCTTGCAGCATAAATATCTTGATGATCTCCAAAAATAGATAGCGCTTGAGATGCTAAAGCTCTAGCTGCCACATGAATTACTCCAGGCAAAAGTTGACCTGCAATTTTATACATATTTGGTATTTTTAGCAAAAGTCCTTGAGAAGCGGTATAAGTCGTGGTTAAAGAACCTGCTTGTAAAGACCCATGAACTGTCCCTGCTGCACCTGCTTCACTTTGCATTTCTACAACTTTAACTGGCACTCCAAAAAGATTTTTTTTGCCTTGAGAAGCCCATATGTCAGTATAATCAGCCATAGGAGAGCTTGGAGTGATAGGATAAATTCCAGCAACCTCTGTAAATGCATAAGCAGCGTAAGCTGCTGCTTCATTACCATCCATCGTTTTCATTATTTTACTCATTTAATCTATCCTTATAATTAAATAATTACTTAAAGTCAATAACTACTTTATCTTTAATTATCTTAAACAATAATAAAAATTTTTTATTATTTATAGGTATAGAGTTTAAATGGGAAATTATCGGATATTTCTTATATATTTTATGGCTTCATAGGTATTTTTAAAAAGCGGAATTTCAAATTTAGCTAAACTTTCTTTACTTTCATAACCACTACTTACAGCCACAGGAATAATATTGGCATTTTGAGCAGCTTTTATATCTAAATGAGTATCACCTACCATAAAAGCATTTTCTTTGTTTTTAGAAAGTTTCTTCAAAGCTAATAAAATAGGCTCAGCATCTGGCTTTGGACAAGTTACATCGTCTCTACCTATAATAACTTTAAAATGCTCTCCTATACCTAAATGATCAAGTAAAGGTTTAGAAAATTTAGAACTTTTAGTCGTAACAACAGCTAAATCAGCAAATAAACTAGCCTCATATACACTTTCTTTTGCCAAAGGAAGTAAAGAAGTTTGTTCTATATAGATTTTTTGATATACTTTTCTATAAGCATTAACATATTCACTTGTTTTCTCTTTTGCCACACCAAGCTTTTCAAAAGCTACATCCAAAGGAAAACCTATCAAAGCCTTAATAGCTTCATGATCTCTTAAAGGCTCATTAAAAGCTTTAAAAGCAGCATCAAATCCATCTAAAATGGCACTTGTAGAATCTATCAAAGTGCCATCTAAATCAAATAAAATTGTCTTTTTTAGCAAAGTTTATTCTTTAATAAAAAATTTTGCTTCAACGCGTCTATTTTGCGCACGACCTTCTTTGGTATCATTGCTTGCTTTTGGCTTTTCAAAACCATAGCCTTTAGTTACAATTTTTTCTTTAGCAACACCTGTTTTTTCAAGTTCCTTCGCTACGGCATTAGCACGCTCTAATGATAATTTTTGATTATAAGCCTTAGGACCTGTACTATCTGTATGGCCTTCTAAAACAGTATAGTATTGAGGATTTTCTTCTAAGATCTTACCTACTTCTTGAATTTTTTGAGCAAATTCTGGATTTATATTAGTCTGATCAAAACCAAAATGCCCCTCAAGGGCTATTGTTTTTTCACAACCTATATGATCAAGCAAAGCACCTTTTCTTGGCTCTGAACATGTTTTATCGATTTGTTTTACTTGTGGCTTTTCTTCAATTTGCTTAGTTTCAACATTAGGGGTTTTTGGAGCTTTATTGCCAAAATAAAAACTTAAGCCAACACTAGAAATTAAATTATGTTCGCCATTGTTGAATTTAATTTGATCTCTTGCTTCAAGTCTTAAAGCTAAATCTTCTCCAAGCGCGAATTTAAAACCCGCACCATATTGAGCAAACATGCCACTTTTATTTTCATAAGCCCCGTGACTTAAATACTCATAACCTGTTCCTAATAATCCATATAAATACACATGATTAGCTAAATCAATTCCTTTAATAGCATTCACATAAAATCTCGAAACACTAGTATCTATATGTGTATTATCATTTGGATTATTATATTTTGCATTATCATAATACTCTAAACCAAGTTCAGCTTGATCTATCCATAAATCATCATAGTGATAGCCAAATCTTAAGCCAACTCCACCATAATTTTTAAGATCTAAATTTCCTTCTGGTGTTGTATAGTTAAAGGTCGGGGTTATTTCTATTTTGCTAGTATCAAAAGCAAATAAAACACTAGCTAAACTAACTAAGCTTATAATTTTTTTCATAACAATCCTTATAAAATAAATTGAGCGATTATATAAAAAAGAAGATTAAAATAAAATAAGCCCCTTTGGGTAAGGGGCTTAAATTTACTACAAAAAGGAGGTTTCCCTGATCGGACCTTGGAATTATAAATATTTATTCTAAACAAAAAATCCTTTGATTTTAAATAAAATAAAAATATATGAAAAAAATATGATTTTTTTAAAAAAATAGAGAAAATGGATCCAAAATGGATCCAAAAAATATTAGCGTTTAGAGAATTGTGGGCTTCTTCTTGCTTTTCTGCGACCGTATTTTTTACGTTCAACAGTTCTGCTATCTCTAGTAAGAAGTCCTTTTGGTTTTAATAATGCTCTAAAATCTGCATCCATAGCAGCTAAAGCTCTTGAAATACCATGTCTTAAAGCTTCAGCTTGAGCACTGTAACCACCGCCTAAAGTTGTTGCTTTAATGTCCATAGAAGTTTCTTGCTTAGTTACTAATAAAGGCTGAACTACTTTTAATTTTATAGCTTCATGTCCGCCAAGCCAAGTGTTTAAATCCATACCATTAACGATGATTTTACCACTACCAGCTTTTACCCAAACTTTAGCTACAGCGGTTTTTCTTTTACCTGTTGCGTATGTTGTTGCCATGATTATTTTCCTTTATTAGCAATTTGAGCAGTATGAGGATGTTCGCTACCTGCATAAATTTTTAATTTTTTAAGCATAGCTCTACCTAGGTTTGTTTTAGGTAGCATACCACGAACTGCTAATTTATATAATTTAACTGGATTTTTTTCTAATAAATCACCAAATTTTTCACTTTTTACGCTTCCAAAATACCCTGAATGTCTGTGATATAGTTTATCTTCTGCTTTATTTGCACCTGTGAAAACTGCTTTAGAAGCATTGATAATGATTACATAATCTCCACAATCAACATTTGGAGTATAGCAAGGTTTATTTTTACCTCTTAAAATAGTCGCTACTTCTGTTAAAAGACGACCAAAACGCTTTCCTTCAGCGTCTAAAACGATCCATTCGCGTTTTACTTCGTTTGGCTTTGTTATCTTTGTCATCATCTTACCTTTGCCAAAAATTTTTTAAAAATGAGATTATAATTATTTTAGCTTAATTAATACTTAATTTAAGAATACTTAAAGTTTAAATGATATCTTTTTTATATTGTAACTTATTCTTAAATAGTTTATATTACAATTGTAATATAAAATACTTTATAAGGCGAAATAATGTTAAATTTATTTGCTAAACATAAAAAAATTTGCTATTGCTTTTGTACTACCTATTTTAGCTTTTGGTTTTAATATTTATTATAATACAAATAAAAGTGAAATTCATACAACTAACCCAAACAAACAAAATAACAAATATGAAATTTTAAAAGAAAAGTGCAACAGTGGGGATATTAAGGCGTGCTTAGATTCCTATCCTCTTAAATATAAAAAGCCCATACAAGCTAAATTAAATGGAAAATGGGGATTTATAGATAAAAGTGGAAAATTTATATTAGATCCTATTTTTGATTATACTCTTGGTTTTAGTGAAAATATTGCAGGTATTAATTTAAACGAAAAGTGGGGATTTGCTAATAAAAATGGGGAGATAATAATAAATCCTATATTTGACAATATTTCTAATTTTAAGGAAAATCTAGCAAGTGTTAATTTAAACGGAAAATGGGGTTTTATAGATAAAAATGGAAAATTTGCAATAAAACCTATTTTTGATAAAGTTTATAGTTTCAACCAAGGAATTGCAAAAGTCAAGTTAAATGAAAAATGGGGACTTATGGATAAAAATGGAAATTTTTCTAGTAGAACCTAATATTTAATAAAATAGATTATTAAACCTCCGCTATCTCCACTTTATCCTTTAAAACATATACCAAAAAAGCCTTAGTGGAAGTCTTGGCTAAGATTTTTTCTATGGCTTCTTTGTAAAGTAAAACTTGCTTTTTATGCTCGTTTAAATTTAAACCCGTTTTATAGTCTATAATGATAGCTTCATTATCATCAAATGCAAGCATATCAAGCTGTTTTTGCTCACCTTTATAAGTGATGATTTGCTCTTTTAGTAGCTTTTTACCCGCTAAAAGCGCGTTAAAGCTCTCATCTTTTAAAAGCATAGTAAGTCTTTTAAAAAGCTCATTAAAACCTTCATCATCTAAGTAAAAACGATATTTTTTATACACCATTTGCTTGCAAAATTCAAAATTGCTTTTAGTGTTAAAATCAAAATATTGCAAAAACTCATGCAAAGCCAAACCAAAATGTATTTGTGCGCTTGAAAGATGACTTTTTACTTTAACTTCTTGCAAATTTACCTTTTGAAATTCTTCAAAGTTTTCTATTTGTTCTAAATTTTCTAAAGGCTCATTTGTTTTTGAAAGCTGTTCTTCTATAATACCTATTTGTTTTTCTTCATAGTCTTGAAAATAACTCTTAAAGGTTTTAAAACTCTCATCATTTTTTATAATAAAAAGAGAGTTTTTAGCTCTAGTAAGCGCTACATATAGACAATTTATCTCATCTTCTGCTTGAAGTTTTTCTCTTTTAGCTAAAAAGGTATTGTAATTTTGATCTTCAAGATATTTTCTAGCACTATGCCTGTATTTTACTTCCCAACCTTGCTCTAAATCATACTCAAACATTAAAGTTTCATTATCCGGAGCTTTTTTACTAAGTCTATCAAGTACGATTAAATTTTCAAATTCAAGCCCCTTAGATTTATGCACAGTCATAATACTTACTCCATCATCTTGAACTTGTAAAGACTTTAACTCGCATGGAGCAAACAAAAAATCAAAAAAATTATCAAAAGCACTTGCATACTCTAAATATGCAATGAGATTAACATCACTTAAGTCAAGTTTTAAAACATGTACTAGGTATTTTAAAATCTCACCTACACTGCGGTTTAAATCAAGCGTGATAAACTCAAGCTCTTTTTCTAAAATACTACTTGCAAAGTACAAACTAAACTCATCTTTAAGCACACAAGCCTTTGCATACTCAAAAAGCACTCTTACACTAATACAATCCATCAAAGCTACATTGCTTTGCGTATAAGCTTTAATGTCATTTTCTTCAAGAAATTCTTTCATTAAAGTAGCGTCTTTGTTAATCCATACCAAAATGCAAATTTCACTAAGCTTTAAGCCTTTTTCTAAAAGCTTTTGAATGATCTTTAAAACTTCTTTACCACTTGCTTCATGCAAAGAACTTTTTAGCGGGATATGATTTTGTAAAACTTCCACATATCCACCTTCTTTAATGCTTTTTTGCAAAGTAAAGCTAGGATTTAAAAAGCTATCAAAAAATTTATCTTTAAAGACTTCATTTACATAATCAACAATAATCTTTTTACTACGATAATTAGTATCTAAATGCTCTAATTTAATTTGTGGAAAATCTTTTAAAAGCTTATCAAAAAGCTCTTTTTTACCCCCTCTAAAACCATATATGCTTTGCTTTTTATCCCCCACATAAAAAAAGCTTCTATTTTTTTTCACTCCCTCGCCTGAAACAAGCTCAGCAATGATGGGTTTTAAAATTTGATACTGCAAAACATTAGTATCTTGAAATTCATCGATTAATAAATGCGAAATATAACCATCAAGTCTAAAATAAATCAAATCTTTATTAGTTTCATCACTAATTAACTCATAAGTTTTTAAAGCTATATCTGAAAAAGTCAATGCATTTTGCTTAGCATTGTTTTCATTTCTTGCTTCTTTAAAATGCTTCAAAAGCTTTGCAAGCATACTAATGCGATAATTTTCCATTTGAGTAAAATACTCTTTTGCGCTTTGTAAAAACTCTGCTCTTTTTTGTAAAAATTCACTATCGATGACTTTTACAAAATACTTTTTATCTAAATCACAAATAATAGGTTTAGTAAAGAAATCTTCTATGTTTTCAAATTCAAAATTTTTTTGATAGTTTTTATCTGTACTTAAATTTCTTGCATAAGTTATAAACTCACTTAAGCTTTTTTCCAAAAAAGTTTTATTTGGAAAATGTGCATTTTGTATAGAATTTATCTCACAAGATCTTTCATACAAGCTTTCAAGATTTTGCAAAAAATCACTTTTACTTTTTGTTTGGACAATGTAATAAGCTAAAGCCCTTAGTTCTTCTTCATCTAATTTAGAAATGAAATTTTTATAACTATCTTGACTTTCTATAATATCAAAATCACTCATAAGACCTAAATTTAAAGCAAAAGAACGAATGATTTGTGAAAAAAAGCTGTCAAAAGTGTAGATATTAAGCTTAGATCTTAAAAACTCATCTTTGTATTTTTCTCTTAAAGCTATAAGCTCATTTTTACTTTTACCTAGCATTTTCATAAGCTCATTACATTCTGCTTTATTCTCTCCATTTTCAAGCACATCAAATTCTAAAAAGGTTTTAAAAACTCTTTCTTTCATTTCACTTGTAGCTTTATTAGTAAAAGTAAGGGCTAAAATTTCATTAATCTTAGCTCCCATTAAAACCAAAGCTACAAAACGCACACTTAATGCAAAAGTTTTTCCACTTCCTGCGCTAGCTTCCAAAGCTAAAAAAGGCTCAAAATGATAACTCAAAGCTTAAACTCCTTTTTATAAAGCATGGTATAAGGGCTGTAAGTATTGTCGTTTTTTTGATTAAAAAATTCTTTTTCCAAAGGCTCTTTAGCAAGCTCATTAAGTAAATCTTTCAGTTCTTGTACGCTCTTACTTTTAGCATTTTCATGTATGATTTTGATATTTTTTAGATCATAAAAACAAGCTTTTGTATTTAATAAGGCATTTTGATTTTCTAATAAAAACTTATAAAAAGCAAGTTGATAAGACTTTTCATCTGCCTTACCACTTTTATAATCTATAATCAATCTTTCATTGCCATTATTATCTACTCTATCTAAAAAGCCTATGGCGTGAATTTTCACTCCATTTTCTGCAATAAATTCTTTTCTTGGTGGATTAAATTCACATTTTTCTACCACATAACCTTGCTTAAAATGCTCATTTTCAAGTGTTTGGAATTCTTTAAATATAGTTTGTATTAAAGCTAAATTTAGCGCATCAACTCGGTATTGTTTAATGCTTTTTACCACTTGCATAAAAACTTCATAATCAAAATGATTTTTAGATTTTTGTGTATAATAAAGTTCTAAAGCCTTATGGATAAAACTCCCCAGCTCATTTGCTCTAAGTGTATCATCTAAAGTCTTTGGCTCTTTTAATCTTAAAACATATTTATAATAATAATCCAAACCATAATGCACAAGAAGATGAAATCTTGAAAAAGAAAGATCCCTTTGAAAATAATCGTGTTTTGCTTTAATACTTACAATAGGTTCAAGATTAAAAGTACATGGATAAGTTTGAAAATATTTCACATAAGCATTATTACTATAAGTCTTGTCTTCATAAAATGGAAGTTCAAGTTCGTTTAAAAATCTTGATTTGATTTTTTCTTCATTTTCCACATAAGAAATTCCAACTAATTTTGCCTTGGCTATTAAAGTATAATAATAATGTCTTTGTAAATTTTCTCTTTGAGCATGAGTGATAAGTCCTGCTTTTTTGCGAATTTCATTGTTTAAAAATAACTCACTTGAAACTCTTTTTGGGATAAATTCATCATTAAAATCAACTATAATCACCCCGTCATATCTAAGTCCCCTACTTTCTAAAAGTCCCATTACAGTAACTTCACCACCACCAACACTACTTAATTTTATACCATCAATTTGCATGAAAAATAATTCTAAAATTTGCACAAAGCTTAACTCGTGTGTTTTTACAAGCTCTTTGATAAAAATAAGCTCTTGATGTATATAACTTTTTAACTCCTCATCACTATCTTCTAGCAAATTAAAAATAAAATTCTCAAAAAAATCATAAGAAATATTTTCATCAAAAAGCTTTTTAAACTCTGTAAAATCAACACTAGAAGAAAAAAAATGTAAATTACACAAATGTTTGTTTAAATTACACCTTTCATAAAATTCTTCATTTTCTTCATACTCAAACTCATCATCTTTAGCACTTTCATACAAAGACTTTAATCTATGATAAAAAAGTGTATTTTTAATACTTTCTCCACTTGCATAATTTAAAACATTGTTTTTATCATAAAGTCTTAAAATATCTACAAAATTCTCATCAGGTGTAATCACTACAATATCTTTTGCGCTTATACCGGATTTTAAAAAAGAATTAATTTTTTCAAAAACAAAAGCAGCTTGTAAAGATCTTAAATGAAAACTTTTATAACTAATTTTACTTTCTTTAAAAAAGCACTCTTCTTTTAAAATTGTTTTTTGATTTAAATCAAACAAATAAGCATAATTTGCCTTAAGAGAAAGTCCTTGTAAAAAGCTAAGAGTATTTAAAAAATCTTTATTAAATTTAGTGCAATTAAACTGCACTTTAAGAGGAAGTATTTCCTTAACTTTTAACAAAAGCTCTACTTCAAAGGCATTTAAAAAACCTTGAAAAT
Organism: Campylobacter sp. IFREMER_LSEM_CL1890; assembly: GCF_025772045.1. Classification (NCBI taxonomy): domain Bacteria; kingdom Pseudomonadati; phylum Campylobacterota; class Epsilonproteobacteria; order Campylobacterales; family Campylobacteraceae; genus Campylobacter; species Campylobacter sp. IFREMER_LSEM_CL1890. The sequence continues at coordinate 54,265 of NZ_JAKMRK010000006.1, forward strand.
CAAAAATAATCTCATCATAATTTTTTAAAAAATCACTATTAATTTCATAATCTAGCGGCAAAGAAATATCATCATATAGATTTTGTTCTTTTAACAAGGTAAGATAATTTTTAAAAAGTTCTTCTAAAATTTGCAAATGTTCATCATACTGAGCGTAAGCATCATGAAATTTTAATGAGTTGATATCTTTTTTTTCTAAACTAAGCTCTTTAAAGAAACTAAATAAATAAGCATTATTTTTTAAGAAAGCAAAAAAATTACTCGGTATTTTTAAGCTTTGCTCTAAATTTTTAGTTTGCTCGCAAGCCTTTTTCATCAAAAGTAAACACTCATAGTGTGTTGCTTGAAAATGCGGAGAAAAAACTAACTTTTGTATAAATTCGGCTATACTCATAGCCGGCTCTACTAAACTATCAACCTGTAGTTTTTTCTCATAATACTTTCTTAAAGCTCTTAGTGAGCTAAATACAAAAAGTTTCATTATTTAGTCTGCAAAAAGAATTTAAAAAATCCTACACTATTTTCATCTTGAGTGATTTTTAAAAGTATTTGCCAAACACCTTTTTCTTTGATATTAAAATCAAACACCAAATCACTTCCTTCTAATCTTACTTGCAAATTTTCATCATTTACATTTGTATGTGGACGCGAAAGTAAAGTTTGGATTTGAAGCTTACTTAAATCATAATCTTTTAAATTTTCAATTGCAATCCTAAGCTCATTTTGCCCTTCATTGATATAATAAACTTGATTTTTCTTATGCATAAAGCTTTCTTTGTCTTTAATGCTTAGCTTAAAATTTTCATCAAAAGTCTTTTGTCTGTTTTGAATTTCATTATAATTTAACTCTACATTTTGATAAGAATCAAAATAAAAATTATCTTCATACACAGGAGCCTTGCTTGCAATAAAAATCGTAACAATACAAGCCATAACAATAAGCCCCAAAGAAATCAAAATACCATAAGGCCAAAATGTTTTCTTATTTTCCATTTTTATTTTCTCCTTTTGATTTTTCTTTGAACTAGCATTAAAATTGCAACACATAAAAATCCATAGATTAAAATTCTCATGATATTTAAAGTATCACGATTTGAATTTCCATAAAAAGGTTTTATATTAAAATAATTTGCTACTTGATCGGCTATATCTGCATAACCATTTAAAATAGCTGCATTATAAATATCTTTTTGTTTAGGATTTGCAAGTATAGGTAAAATTGTTCCTTTTTCAGGATAAGGACTCAAAACACCTTCTTTATCAAAAAAAGCCAAAGCATCATCGCTTGCAAGTATATCTACCTTATGTGAAGCTTTAGAAAATACAAGTAAAATATATGGCTTACTTAAATTAGCTTCATAATTTTTTAAACTTTCAAAATCTTTTTTATCACTTAATGCTAAAGCGATATTTACTCCAGTTAATTCATAAATTTGTCCAGAACTTGTAGTGATATTTTGTTCTATCGCAGTGTTTAAGATATTATCATTTAATAATATTTCAGCATGTAAAAAATTAGCAAAACAAATAAAAATGGCGGCTAAAAAACCGCCTTTAAATATATTTTTCATCCTATAAAAAGATGATTTGCAGTTAAAACCGACCAAGCAGTGATTCCAGCCGCTACAACTAAACCGGCTATGATTAAATATTCAAGAACTTTTGCCATAATCATTCCTTTATAATGATATGTTCTTCTCTTTTAGAGTCAAACATTTTAATTTGTTCTGCATTTTCTATTTTATAAGGTTTTTGCATAACATCTTGTTGTGTTTTTAGACCCAAAATAGTTAATCCTGCTAAAATCGATAATAATAAAATAGTTGCTATTAACATTCCGCTAACGCCTGAAAGTGAAAATACACATCTGTTTGAATTTTCCATTATTCGCCCCTTGAAAGAGAAATCACATATTCGCCAACTGCTTCTTTTTGAAGCTCATTTAACAAGCCATTGTTAAAATGAGGCATTACACCTATACTACCTGCTTTACCACGATTTAAAACATCTACTACAAATTCTGCACTACCATATTTTGTTAAATCTGGAGCCACTAATTGACCATCAATAGTTCCTTTTCCATCTTCACCATGACATACTGTACAAGTGACAAATAATTCTTTTCCTTTTGCTACAAGTTGAGGATTTTCAGTTTTTTTAATTGCTGAAATTTCAGAAGCAACATAAGCAGCAATTGCAGGAATATCAGCTTCATCTATACCATTATCTGCTGCACTTAACATCTCACCCATAGGATAATTTAAGCCCTTAGAACCTTTAGTAATTACTTCTATAAGTCCCTCTTCTGAACCCCAAACATTAAGATTTTGAGCTTTTCCATTGATACCATCACCTGTAATACCATGACAAGAAGAGCATTGAACTAAAAAGATATTTTTACCCATTTCTTGCTTATCTTCATTGCTTAAATTTGCAAATTTTTGTGCAAATTTCTCATTATGCGCTTGTACTTCTTTATTATATTGACCAATTTGAGAATAACTATTTAAAGGATACCCCCAAAGAAAATACCATATACACCATACTATAGCTAAGAAAAATACCACAGCCCAGCCAAGTGGTATAGGATTTTTATATTCACCTATACCATCCCAACTATGTTCACTTAGCTCACCCTGACTTTTTTCTTCTTTCATACTTTTAAACAATTTTCCTACCACAACAAGCGTAATCAATATGATAAGAATTGCTCCAATAAAAGATAATAAATTAACATTATCTTGTAAGTTCAACCATTGCATTAAGCACTCCTTTTATTTTGCTCTAAAACACGATCGCCAATTTCATCATGTAATGCTAAATCAGCATATTTTTCATAGTTTCTTCTACCTGTTTTTTCAGATCTATACAAATGAAACCAATAAGAATACAAAACTACCACTAAGAATACTACAAGGGCAAAAAAGCCATAAGCTTGCAACTCTCTTATTAGTTCTAAATCCATAATTTTTCCTATTTCAAGCTATTAAGATACGCAATCAAAGCGACAATTTCTCTAATTTCACCTCTAGCAAACGCATCTTTAACATCTTGATTTTTCATTTGATCTACTATAACTTGGGCTTCTGCTTTAACTTCTGCTTGAGCTTCTTCCCAAGTACCAAGTTTTGTACCATTTTCAACATCATAAGGAACATTGAAAACTTTTTTTACAGTTAGTGCCTCTGCATAAGCTGTTTCTATATTTGCATTATTGCTAAACATATGTTTGTAAGCTGGCATAATAGAACCAGGAACAACTGAAACTGGATCCCACATGTGATTTTCATGCCAATCTGTAGTTCTAAAATTACCTATACGCAATAAATCAGGTCCAGTTCTTTTTGAACCCCATAAAAATGGTCTATCATAAGCATATTCACCGCTAACTGAATACATACCATAACGATCTGTTTCTGATTTAAAAGGACGAATAAGTTGTGAATGACATGCATTGCAACTTTCTTTAATATAAGCATGGCGTCCTGCAAGTTGTAAAACCGTATAAGGCTTTTTACCTTCAATTGGTCTTGCATTTTGAGCAAAATCAGGTAAAACTTCCACAATACCTGCATATGCGATCACTATAAATACTGCCACAGCAAAAAAGAATGGATTTTTTTCTAACCAACTAAACATATTTTTCCTCCTTATGCTGCCATAGGTGAAGCACTTTTTGGCTCTTTATCAAGCACTCTACCCACTGAAATTGATTTATAAATATTATAAACAAACATGAAAAATCCTACTAAGTACAACAAGCCACCTACAGCTCTAATCCAATAATAAGGAATAATAGCTTCAACGGTATCAATGAAAGTATAAAGTAAGTTACCATACTCATCTGTAGCTCTCCACATCATACCCTGAGTAATACCTGCTATCCACATAGAACTAAAGTACAATACTATACCTGTAGTTTGGATCCAAAATTGAGCTTCCATTAGCGATTTACTATATAATTCTCTTTTAAACATTCTAGGCACCATGTGATAAAGCGCAGCCATAGTCATAAAGCCAACCCAACCTAAAGTACCATCATGAACATGTCCTGGAATCCAATCTGTAAAGTGTGCTAATGCATTAACTGATTTAATAGAAAGAATAGGACCTTCCAAAGTTGAGAACATATAGAAAGTTGAAGCTAAAATCATAAATTTGATTAATGGGCTTTCTCTTAATTGACTCCACTCACCTTTCATAGTAAGTAAGATATTAATTGCTGAACCCCAAGAAGGTAAAATAAGAACAATTGAAAAAACTGAACCCATAGTTTGCATCCAATCAGGCACTGTAGAATAAATCAAGTGGTGTCCACCTGCCCATAAATAAACAAACATTAAGCCCCAAAATGCAAATAAAGATAATTTGTATGAGAAAATTGGTTGTCCACTTTCTTTTGGTAGAAAATAATAAATTTGAGCGATAATACCAACAGTGAATACAAATGCAACTGCATTGTGTCCATACCACCATTGAACTAATGCATCGTTTGTCCCTGCATACATAGAAACACTATGCCACCAATCACCCATTCCACTCACAAAATAAGTAGGCACAGCCATATTGTTAAATAAATAAAGCATTGCTATACCTAGGAAAGTAGCTATATAATACCAAAGTGAAACATATAAAGTTTTTTCACGGCGAATTCCAATAAGCCCAAAAATACTTACACCCCATAAAACCCAAACTAAAACTACCAATATATCAAGTGGCCATTCAAGCTCTGCGTATTCCTTTGAAGTGCTAACACCTGCAAATAAAGTAATAACAGCTATAATCATAGTGATCATGTAAAGCCAAAAATGCAATTTACCAATGAACATTAAAAAGCTTGATTCTGCCATACTAACTTTTAGCACACGCTGACCAATATAATACCAAGTAGCCCAAATTCCTGAGAGCATAAAACCAAAAATTACACCTGAAGTGTGCAATGGTCTAAGTCTTGAAAAAGTACCATACTCACCGGCTAAATAATTTAAATCTGGATAAGCCATCTGAAAGGCAATAAGCGTTCCAATAGCCATACCAATAACACCAAACAATAAGGTAGCAAACATAAAATATTTAGCAACCGTATAGTCATAGTTTAATGCATTTCCTGGGTGCATTTCCTCTCCTTAAGTTTTTTTCTGCAATTATGCGATCTTTATATTATACGATACCTAATATCTTTTTTAGCTTAAACTATGTCTAATTATTTATTATTTATTAATAAATTATCGCGTAAAAACAAAGCCTATATAAGAAAAATACACACCATAACAAAAAATTAAAATATAGGAAATTAAACTAGCTATTTTTTGAAATTTTTCATTTAATGTTTTAGAAAAATACGCAAGAAATATCAATGCTGGTAAAGTTGAAAAACCAAAAACAAGCATAATTAAGGCCGATAAATACACACTTTGCACACTCATTCCAAAGGCTATATAAAAATACACCAAACCACAAGGCACAAAGCCATTTAAAAATCCTAAAAAAAGAGTACTCTTGAAAGATTTTTGTTGAATCAATCTAGAGATGTTTTTTTTAATTACGCATTCAAAAAATAAAGAATTTTCAAAAAAACTTAGAAATTTTCCTTTAAAAATCAAAGCAAGTGCTAATGTTATCATAAAAATTCCAATTATAAAAAACATTATGCCTTTTGAAAATTCACTAAATGAAAGCAAGCTTCCAAAAACTCCAAAAAATATACCCAAGCAAACATAAGCAAAAATTCGAGATAGATGATATGAGAAAATTAAAAGAAAAAAAGGGAGTTTAATTTGCTTTGAAAGCTGAGTATAAGCTAAAACAAAACCTCCACACATTCCATAACAATGCCCAAAACTAGAAAGAAAAGCTATACTTGCTAAAGCAATAAAATCTAAACTCACAAAAGCTCTAAAAATTCTTTAAAAATATACTTGCTCTCATGTGGTCCTGAAGAACTTTCTGGGTGATGTTGCACCGATATAATAGGATAATTTTTATATCTCACACCCTCTACATTATCACCAAACAAATTTCTATGAGTAATAGTTGCAACCTCTGCTATTTCTTCAGGAATATTATAATTATGATTTTGTGCTGTAATTTCTACTGTGTTATTAGTAAGGTTAATAACAGGATGATTTGCTCCATGTTGGCCGAATTTCATTTTATAAGTTTCATAACCAAAAGCATTACTTAAAAGTTGATGTCCCAAACAAATACCAAGCATAGGAATTTTAGCTTCTGCTAGTTTTTTAATCTCTGCGATTTCATCTTTTAAAATTTTTGGCTCACCTGGTCCATTGGATAAAAATACACCATGAATTTTACCTTTTTGATATAAATCAATCAAATCTTTTGCCTTGGTATTATAAGGAAAAACCTCCACCTCAAGTCCAACACTTACAAGCTCATTTAAAATATTTTCTTTTACACCATAATCAATCACAGCTACTTTTTTACCATTTGCTTTTACATTCTCATAAGCTTTGTTGCTATGATCCCAAGCACCTTTACTATGTTTATAAGAGTTTTTAGTGCTAACCTGTGCTACATAATTTACCTCATCAATTTTAGCACTAGAAAGAAGCATTTTTTTAAGCTCTTCTTTGTCCTTAATTTCAGTAGATATTACCGCTCTCAAATTTCCTTGATCTCTGATCATTTTAACTAAAAATCTAGTATCAATTTCACAAAGCCCTATTTTTTCATGCTTTTTCAAATAAGCACTTAAAGAATCATTGGCTCTAAAATTAGAATAATCTTCATTTAATTCTCTTATAATCATTCCGCTAGCAAATACATTTTTACTTTCATTATCTTCATCATTAATACCAACTATACCAATTTCTGGCATTGAAAATACTACAAACTGACCTGCATATGATGGATCAGAAATAATTTCTTGATAGCCTGTCAAAGAAGTATTAAAAACAAGCTCTCCAAAAAAAGTTCCACTTTGTCCAAAAGCCTTTGCGCTTAAAAAAACATCATTCTCTATATAAATATATGCTTTCATAAAAGTCCCTTTTTTCTAAGCTCTTCTTGATATAGCTTTTCAAATACCAATTCATATTCTTCAGAACCTAGAATAAGTTTTCTTTTATAATTTGAAATTTTTTCATAGACTAAATCTTCTAAATTTTCATACTCTTTTAAATAAGACATAATACTTGAAAAAATGAGATTTTTCACGCGATTTTCTGATACATTGTAGTTTATCAAATCTTCTTCCACTAAATTTTCTAAAATTTTATGAGAAAGATTATTGTATCTATCTTCACTATCAAGCATAAATTTAAACTCATTTGCTAGTTTTTTCTTAATCATCCAAAACATACTTTTTCTATCTATTTGCATAAACTCAATTTCATCTTCTTGGCTTTCTAAAATTTCTTTTGCTTTTTCATCAAGTTTACGCTCATTTAAAACATCTATTTCTATAATTTCTTTTGCTGTTTTTAAAAGTTTTTGACTATCATCTTTAATTTTAACAAAAGAAGAATGCATTAAATCAAGTATTATTTTATTTGCTATATAAGGTATATGAGCTGGTTTGATACGCATTTATTCACCTTTTTATTTTTATTTTGAAATAATACTAAAAAAAAGGTAAAAACTGCTTAAAACTTACTGCGAACTTGCATTTTGATCTAAATTTTTTAAAAGTAGTGTTAAATCGGAAGCTTTTTTTGGATCCATCTTGGCCATAATGGATGAAATTTTTCTAGGATCTAGCGAAAGTAGAATTTTTGAAGCCTCATCCGGTTCCATTTCGCTTAATATACCTGCCACGGCCACATCTTTCATTTTAGCATAAATTTCTGTGATACGCCCCATAGTTTTATCATTAATAACTTGAAGATTTTGTTTAGTCGCTTCTAATATACGCTCATTTTGCTCTTTTAAACTTTTTATTTGCTCTAAACTTGCATTAACATCAGCTTCTTTTTGCTCCAAAGCTTGCATTTTTTCTTTTTGCAAAGCTTCAAAAGAAGCTCTATAAGCCTCTAAACTTTGTCTTGCTTCATCATATTCTCTAATTTGCTCTTGCATTTGCTCTTTTCTTGCTTCAAAATACTGCTCGCAATTTTGCTGTGCATTTACAAAATTTAAGAAAATCAATAAAAATATTATTTTTTTCATCATTTATCCTTATTAAAATGTCTTGTTATAGCAAGTTCATCTATAAATTTTTCTTCTTCTTTTTGTAAGGCTTTTTGGATTTTTTTTAATTCTTCATTTTCTAAAACCTTAATTTTTTCAAATTCCAAATGAGCCTTTTTGTATAAATGTTGATGATGTGCAAGTTCTTTTTTAGTTAGGTCTAATTTTTGTTTAATTCTTTGCTTACCCTCTCTTGCAATCTCTTGCATTTTTAAAGACGATCTTAACAAAGCCACCGAACCTTTATCAGCCAAAGTCAAGCTTTCGCATGTTTTTAAAGCTTCTTTAAATTCTTCTTCACACAACAAAAGCTTTTGTCTTGTTCTAGTCAAATTTGCCTCTGCTTTATCAAGCTGTTGTTTTCTAAGCTTAATCACAGAAGAATATTTGCTTTTCATAAAATGATGGTATCTTCTCTTTCAGGACTTGTGGAGATATAACCTACTCTAACGCCACTTAATTCTTCCAAACGCTTAATGTATTTTTTAGCATTTTCAGGTAGCAAATCATAATCTCTAATCCCTGCAACTTTATCCCAACCTTCCATTACTTCATAAATAGGCTTAGCGTTTTCTAAATCACAAGGTACATAGTCTATTTCTTGTCCTTTATATTCATATGCTTTACAGATTTTAACACTTTCAAAACCATCTAATACATCAAGTTTCATTAATGATAAAGTATCTAAGCCATTTAATCTTGCAGTATATCTTACCGCAACCGCATCAAACCAACCACATCTTCTTTTTCTACCTGTGCTTACTCCGATTTCTTTACCAATAAGTCCTATTTTTTCACCATCTTCACCTAAATCCTCACTTGGAAAAGCTCCATTTCCCACTCTTGTTGTGTAAGCTTTTACTATGCCTATAACTTTTCCAATTTCTTTTGGATTTAATCCCAAACCACTTAAAGCTCCAGCTGAAATAGTCGTTGAACTAGTTACATAAGGATAAGTTCCATGATCAATATCAAGCATAGAACCTTGCGCGCCTTCTAACAATACTTTTTTATCCTCATCTAAAGCTTTCCAAAGCATTCTTGTAGTATCTGTAATATATGGCGCTAGCACTTCTTTAAAGCGTTTTAAATCTTTTAAAATTTCATCATAACTAGGCATTGCAATACCTAAAACATCAAAATAAGTTTTTTTAAGTTCAAAATCTTTCATTAAATTTTCACAAAGTTTTTCAGGCTCTAGCAATTCCCCTACTCTATGTCCATTACGACTTATTTTATCTTCATAGCTTGGCCCTATGCCTTTGCCTGTTGTTCCTATAGCTTTATCGCCTTTAAGTCTTTCTCTTGCTTGATCAATCAAAGCATGATGATTTAAATTTAAATGAGCTCTATCGCTTATAAATAATCTTCCTTCTAAATTTTCAAATTGAGCCATTTCACTAATTAATACATCAGGATTAACTACAACTCCATTACCTATAACATTAATACATTGCTTATTTAAAACACCTGATGGCATTAAATGTAAAGCATATCTTATACCATCAACCCATATAGTGTGACCTGCATTATGTCCACCTGCGCTTCTGCAAACATAATCATAATTTTCACATAGTTTATCAACTATCTTACCCTTACCTTCATCACCCCATTGGATACCAACGACAATATCTGCTTTACTCATAAAAAAACTCCATTTTGACTTAAATTTGGCGAGAAGGTGAGAGAATCGAACTCCCCAAAAAGTAGTCAACTACCCTTTCATCTGATTTGAAGTCAGTGGCCATCACCAGATAAGCTAACCTTCCAAAAATGATATTATATCTTAATATTTTTAATTGAAACAAAAATTAAACATATGAAATTATAAGCGCGTAAAAATACTTTGAAATATTATATTTTTTAGTTATAATGTTTGTTTTTCAGTGTCAAGTTTTGACAATTACAATTTTTGGATATATCAATGCATTCTTTCAAACAATCTTTTTTTATAAATTTTTGGGATAATTCCAAAGGCATGATTATACTTGGAATTTTAAGTGCTATTTATTTTGGAATTTTTGGCAGTGTTTGGGCTGTTACAGGTGAAATGACACGCTGGGGTGGAGAAATTTTAGAATTTTTTGGTATGGATTTAAGCTCCTACACTTACTACCAAAAGCAAAATTTAAGTGGCAGTCCCTTAACAAGAATTGATGGTATCATGCTCATAGGTATGTTTATAGGATGCTTAGTAGCTGCATTTTTAGCAAATAAATTTAAATGGCGTTTGCCTGCTAGCAAAATTCGAATTTTTCAAGCTATTATAGGAGGAATTTTATCAGGCTTTGGTGCAAGACTTGCTTTTGGTTGTAATTTAGCAAATTTCTTTACAGGTTTACCTTATTTTTCTTTACATACTTGGGTTTTTACTTTATTTATGATTTTAGGAATTTATCTAGGTGTTAAGGTTTGTAATCTTGCCTTATTTAAGCCAAAAGCAAAGTTACAACGCGTTTGCAAAGAAAATCAAAAATTAAAAACACAAAATAAAATTTCAAAAATATATTTTTACATAGGACTTGGTGTATTTATAATTTTTATAACTTATGTTGTATTTATACTACAAAAACAAAATATTGATATTAAAAACAAAGAAAGTTTTTTTCCTTTAGCGTTAATATTTGGTTTTGTTTTTGGTTTTATCATTTCTAGGGCTCAAATTTGCTTCACTTCTTGCTTTAGAGATTTATTTTTATTTGGTAGAGACAATGCTATAAAAGGCGCTTTAATAGGTATGATCATAGCTTGTTTAATAGCTTTTGCTTTTATATTACAAGGGCATACTAGTAAAGTAATAGAAATATCACCAAACCTTGCTATAGGTGCTTTTTTATTTGGATTTGGAATAGTTTTTGCCGGAGGATGCGAGTGTGGTTGGATATATAGAGCTTGCGAGGGACAAAGTCATTTTATTATAGTGGGTATTGCCAATATCATCGGTACTATGATCTTAGCTTTAAATTATGATCATTTCCCAAAAATACTAACAAATGGTATAAAAATTCATCTTTTAAATGATTTTGGTTATTTTAATGCCTTATTAATCAATTTAGCTTTGTTTGCTATTTTATTTTTGTTTGTTTTAAAATTTAAAAGATTATTCTTCCAACACAACAAAGGAAAATTATGATTATTCATTATAGTTTAAATTTAGAAGGTGAGGCATGCCCATATCCTGCTATAGCTACCATTGATGCATTAAAAGAATTAAAATCAGGTGAGGTCTTAGAAATTTTATGTGATTGCCCACAAAGTATTAATTCTATACCTCAAGATGCGAAAAATCGCGGATTTGAAATTTTAGAGATAGATCAAGATGGACCAACGCTTAGATTTTTAATTCAAAAACCTTAAAAATTAGATTTGAGTATTTACTCAAATCTTTATATTTATACGATATTTTTCTATTAAATTTTCATCCAATATCACTCCTATACCCACGGCATCATTGACTTCAACTATACCATCTTTGCAAGGGATTAAATTTTTCACCAAATGAGTAAAAAGCACACTTGTTGATTGAGAATACTCTATCAAATTACAATATTTAGTACTTGCTAGAAACTGCACCGTAGCAGCAAGTAAAATTCCTGTAGAAAAACCATGCGGGACTAAATCACAACCATATTTTAAAGATATTTTTTCAATTTCTAACATAGTGTCAAAACCACCGCATCTAGTAATATCAGGTTGCACAATAGAAACTTTTGACTTTTTAATAAAATTTTCAAACTCATTTAGCGTGTAAAAACTCTCTCCACCCGTAATCTTACAAGGTAAGTGTTCGCTAAGTCTTGCATAATCATAAAAATTATTTGCACTAACTGGTTCTTCTATCCACTCTAAGTTATATTCTTCAATTTCCAAAAATCTTTCTCTTGCATAAGAAAAATTTTTCCAAAGCCCTACTAAGTCAATACTAAGTTTAATATCATCACCCACTGCACCTCTAATATTCTTGATAATCTCTTTATCAGATAATGCATTATTACCAAAGCCTGCACCACCAAATTTTAATAGTTTAAAACCTTCTTCTTTTAAGTATTTTACTCTAGAAATATTTTCTTCCATATTTTTACTCGGAATAAAAGTAGCGTATGCATTTAAAAAGTCTTTTCTTTTTCCACCAAGTATAGTAGCTACACTTACACCATAAATTTTTCCAAGTAAATCATATAAAGCAATATTTATTGCACTTAAAGCACAAATTAATGCTCCGCTAAGTCCATAATACGCACTTCCCTCAATCAAATCATCCATAATCTTCTTAATATTTCTTGGATCTTGTCCTATTAAAATTTCACTTAAATTTCTGCAAGATCCATGAGTACTAGGTTGCTCAAACATTATCTTTAAAACTGCTGCAGCACTATCACTTTCCCCTATTCCATAAAGATTATTATCTGTATAAATTCTTAATATAAAGGCATCTTCACCCCACTCACAAGACTCATCAAAAGTTTTTGTCCTTAACCATATAGGTTCAACCTTAGTAATTTTCATTATCCATCCTTTTTATCCATTTAATAAGCCCATAAAAGCTAATAGCAAGTATTACCAAAAAAGGAGCAGCACTCAAAACAACTGCAACTTTTAAGGTATTTAAATCTGCATTTATATAAAAGCATTGCTAGAGGAATTAATCCAAGCATAATACACCAAAAAACTTTTAAATATTTACTAGGATTTTCACTATCTATTTTTGTGCTTACACAAGAAATAGTAAATGCAGTAGCATCCATATGAGAAGCCAAAAATACCATCATAAGCAGGAAATAAAAAAGAGCAAAAATAGTACCAAATGGTAGTGTTTTTATCAATGCTACCACTCCAGCTTCTCCAGCATTTGAACTAATAAAATTTGGAACATCTAAGATTCCACTTTGAAAAATATCTATTGCATATGAACTCAAAACTCCAAAGAAAAACCAAGTCCCAATACATCCACCCACAATAAGACCAAAAATTACTTGACGAATGGTCCTTCCTTTAGAAATTTTTGTCACAAAAATACTAACAGCAGGAGTGTAAGTAATCCAATAAAGCCAATAAAAAACTGTCCAATCAGAATTAAAGCTACTTACACCAGCAATATCATTATATAAGCTCATTGAAACATGATTACTAAAAAATACCCCTATACTATTTATTATATTATTTAATATAAATACACTATCTCCTAAAATAAATACCAATATTGCAAACACAAAACACAAGATACAAGATATTTTAGCAAGTTTTGCCATACCACTTGATAATCCAACAAAACTAGAAAAGGTAAAAACAGCTGTAACAATAGCTAAAAGAATAAATTTTAAATAAAAACCATCATTAATATCAAAAATTCCAGAAAGTCCAGCACTAATTGTAATTATAGAAAGGGTTGTAGTAAGCACAAGTCCACCAAAAGTACTAAATAAAAACACAACATCGATGATTTTATCAAGCACTATATTTTGATTAATATGCAAGATATTTGCTATTAAACTTGAAATTTTTAAATTTTTATTTTTAAAAATATAAAAATGAAAACACATTGCAATAGAACTTAAAGCATATACAGCCCAAGGCGTAATACCCCAATGCAAATACACAAAAGAAGTTGCACTTCTTAAAGCTTCTGTAGATTTTGGAGTAATATTTAATCCAGGTGCTAAATAATAATATGCCCATTCCATAAATGCTCAATACATAGTAGCAGATCCAAGTCCTGCACAAATAAACATAAAAATCCAAGCAGTATTTGAATAAGGATTTATCCCATCGCCTAATTTAATATTACCTATTTTAGAAAAAGCCAAGTAGAAAATAAAAACTACACAAATAAACTCAAAAAGTTGAACAAATGAGCCAAACATATGTGTAAGCTTACTAAAAAGAAAATTTGCTACTTCTAAAGCTTTACTAGGATTTATAAGTAAAATTACAATCACCATAAAAACCGCCAAGATAGATGTCACTATCAAAAATAAATCATAAGTTTTTTGATTATTTTTTTGCATAAATCTCCTTTTTGTTTCAAGTAGTAAATATATAGTATTTTCTTATTTTAAAATAAAACTTAAAGAAACTTTTATCATAAATGCATTAAAAGCCATACCTTAGTATTTTCAAATATTTTTTACTATAATAAAAAATTATTTAATCAATAAATTATTGCTACTAAAATACACAAATAAATAATGTTATTTCTCAAAATACAAAAATATTTAAAAAAATATCTTACATTGAAATTAAACACAAAAAAGGAGGAATACATGTGGCAAGGGAGAAATGATGGTGATGAAATTATCCATAAACGATTATTTAAATGTTTAAATCACTCTTCAAATAATAAATTATTAGGCTTTTGTTCATCATTGGGTGTGTAGAGAAATAATGGTAGAATTGGAAGTGAATTAGCACCAAAAATTATAAGAAAGAATATGGCAAATTTTGCTATACATGATGATTTTGATTTTGATGATTTAGGAGATATTGAAAATTTTGATACCCTAGAATTAGGCGATGAACTACTTTATCACAAGTGCTTAGAAATTTTACATAATAATCATTATGGTGTAATTTTAGGAGGTGGACACGAAACATCTTTAGCTTGTATTAAAGCGCTTTTAGATTACAAAAAAAGTGTAGGAGTTATAAATTTTGATGCACATTTTGATGTAAGAATTCAGGAGTTACATACTTCTGGAAATTCTTTTTACAAAGCTTATGAATATGCAAAAGAAAATAATTATGATTTTTCTTATCTTTGCTTGGGTGTAAGTAAATTATCTAACACAAAAGCACTTTTTCAAACTATGGATAATATGAAAGCAAGTTATGTTTTAGATACTGAATTTGAAAAATGTATAGAAGTCATTAAAAATTTCTTAAAACAAAATGAAGTTGTTTATTTAAGTATTGATATGGATGTATTTTCACAAAGCATAGCTCCTGCTGTAAGCGCCCCTGCTGTTTTTGGTATCAATTTAAAAGAAATTTTAACTCCGATAAAAATTATTTTTGAAAGCAAAAAAGTTGCTTTAGCAGATATTTGTGAATTTAATCCTAAATTTGATATAGACAATCACACTGCAAAAATCGCTGCTTATCTAGCATATTTTTTATTAAGTAAAGGAATGATATGAAATTTGATAGTTTAAGTGTATTGGCTATTAGTATCGGGGTTTTATTGTTTGGTATGTTTTTGAAAAAACGTTTTTTAATCTTAGAAAAATTTTGCATTCCCGCACCAGTTATAGGTGGATTTTTAATCAGTATAATCATTTGGATTTTAAGTTTTATTGAGATTAAAGTTGATTTTGATACAAGTTTACAAACTCCTTTAATGGTAGCTTTTTTTACCGTAATAGGATTAAGTGGAAGTTTTAAACTCTTAAAAGTAGGAGGAAAAGTACTTTTAATCTATCTAGGTTGTTGCTGGTTTATGGCTTTAATGCAAAATTTTATCGGCATTTCCATGATGAGTTTATTCGATTTAAATAAACTATATGGAATTTTATGTGGTGCTGTTTCTTTGGAAGGAGGACATGGAAATGCTATAGCTTTTGGAGGTATGGTTGAAGAATTAAGTGGCTTAAATAACGCTAAAGTTTTAGCAGTGGCAGCGGCAACCTTTGGACTGATTTCAGGGTCTTTGCTCGGAGGTCCTGTAGCAAAATATCTTATAAATAAACACAAATTAAAAATCACAACTAATCAAGATATTAAAGATATAGATCCTCTAAAGCATGAAATTCACAATGCAAATTATAAAGATTTTTTAAAATCTTTATTTTTAATATTATGTATTATGTGTATTGGACTTTTTTTAAGTTCCAAATTTACACAATATAGCGGCTATTCTTTGCCTAGTTATGTTGGTGCCATGCTTGTTGCTATTGTTGTAAGAAATATTAATGATTCTTTTAATATTTTCAAGCTAAATCAATATACAATAGATACTATAAGTGAATTAAGCCTTGGTATTTTTTTAACTATGGCTATGATAAATTTAAAAATAAACGAACTAAGTGCTGTTGCTACACCTCTTTTTATTACTTTGATTGTGCAAGTTTTAGCTTTACTATTCTTTACAATTTTTATAGTTTTTAGATTATGCGGAAAAAATTATGATAGTGCGATTATGTGTGCCGGACTTATGGGACATGGTCTAGGTGCAACACCAAATGCAGTAGCAAATATGAATGCAGTTTGTTCTAGATATAATTTAACTTCAAGACAAGCTTTTTTAATAGTACCTTTATGCGGTGCTGTTTTAATTGATATTGTTGCAATACCTTTAAATACTTATTTGATTAATATTTTTTCATAGTTACTCTCGCATATTGCGAGAGTATTAGAGATGTTTTAGCATTGTTTCATAAGCTGCTTTAGTTCCTGGGCGAACTTTAGTTACCATGCTCACTAAAATAATCACAACAGAAGCAGCTAAAAATCCTGGAATGATTTCATAAATAGGAAAATCAAGCCACTCTGCTAAGAAATTTTTATATACTACAACTACAACTGCACCGGTAATCATACCTGCAATAGCAGCATATCTAGTCATTTTTGACCAAAATAACGAAAAGAGCATTACAGAACCAAAACTTGCTCCAAACCCTGCCCAAGCATAAGCTACTATACTTAATACGCTTGAGTTTTTATCAGTAGAAATAATAAAAGCTATCACAGCTACTGCTAAAACACCAAATCTACCCAAAGTCATCACTGTTTTATTGGACGCTTCTTTGTTAAAAATTCTTTTATAAAAATCTTCTGCTATAGTTGAACTTGAAACAAGTAATTGCGAACTTGCTGTGCTCATAATAGCTGCCAAAATAGCACTTAATAAAACACCTGCTATCCAAGGATTGAAAAGCAATTGCGACATTACGATAAAAATCTTTTCAGGATCTTGCAAACTAAGCTCAAATTTACTCACATAAGCTATACCTAAAATACCTATCAAACAAGCTCCAATTAAAGATATAACCATCCAAGAAATTCCTACAAAAGTAGCAGTTGGAATATCTTTAGTTGATCTTATAGACATAAAACGCACCAAAATATGTGGCTGACCAAAATACCCAAGCCCCCAAGAAAGCGCTGAAACTATACCCAAAAAGCTTAATCCTTCCCCCATAGAAAAAGTATTTGGCTTAATTTCTTTGACTATATTAACAGCTTCACTAAAGCCGCCCAAATGATAAATCATCACTATAGGTACGATAATCAAGGCACTCATCATTAATAAACCCTGAATCAAATCCGTCCAACAAACTGCCTTATATCCACCCAAAAATGTATAAGCAACTATAATCACAGTTCCTGTAGTAAGTGCATAATCATATTGGATTCCAAAAGTTGCTTCAAAAAGCTTTGCTCCACCTACGAGTCCTGAAGAAACATAAAAAGTAAAGAAAATCAAAATAACAATAGCACAAACCACTCTTAATATATGCTTATCATCATCAAACCTTGTCTCAAAATAATCTGGAATTGTAATAGAATTTGCAATCACACTAGTATAAATTCTAAGTCTTTTTGCTACAAAAGCCCAGTTTAAAAATGCTCCTATACTAAGACCTATTGCAATATAGCTTTCAGCTAAACCACTTACATATAAAGCTCCCGGTAAACCCATTAAAAGCCAACCACTCATATCAGAAGCTCCAGCACTAAGTGCTGAAACTACCGGCCCCATAGAACGACCACCTAAAAAATAATCCTCTGAGTTTTTATTTTGTTTATAAAAATAAAATCCAATAAAAAGCATTAATGCTGAATATGCGACAAACATTATCGCAATTTGAGTATTAATGTGTACAACCTCCATTTTTTCTCCTTTTTATTTTAAAGCACGAATGCCTAAATTTCCATAACGGTGGAAAGATATACTTAAAGCTTTTTCATTATGATATAAAAGCAACTCAAAACGTCCGTTCATTAAAGGCTTAGCATTGGCAATGATTTTTGCGCAACTTGCTGCTTTTATGAAAATTTCATCATTAATATTTAATGGAGCAAAATAACGAATTCTTTCATAATCAGCTATTTTGCTAATGAAATTTTCTTTACTTTCTTTAAGGAATAAAGTTTTTGAACTAATTTTTTGATTAATCTTTTGCACAAGATCTATTTTTTCATGCTCATCATAACTTAAAATAAGATCAATATTTAGCACACTAGCTGCTAAAATAACTCCTAAAATATCTTTTAAACTATCATCTTTATGTACTCTATAAGCAATATTTTTAACCTTTGTATAAGAGAAAATATTATCCTCACCTCTTATATTGACATAATCTTTTGCACTTGCAAATTCATGTTTTGCATGATAAGCATAGCTTCTTGCCATAGCTTTAATGACTTCAAAATCGGCTTTATCTTTTTCATTTAAATCCAAGCTTAAAGCATTTAAATTTGATGCTAATTCATTGTCTAAAACATTTTGATCAGCTTGACTTTGCTCTATATCTAAAAATTGGGTGATGTAATTATAAATTCCAACTTTTCTACCAAAACCAATGGCTGATTTTTTAATACCACCAAAAGGTTGTCTAAGAACTATAGCTCCTGTTGTTGGTTTATTGATGTAAATATTTCCTGCCTCTATGTGAGTGTGGAAGTATTCCCATTCTCTCTCATCTAAACTTTCAAATCCTGCTGTAAGTCCATAACCTGTAGAATTTACTATATCAATAGCTTCTTTTAAATCTTTTGCTTTCATTACAGTTAAAATTGGCGCAAAAAGCTCATTCATGTGTGTAAAATCACCTTTTTTTGTACCATATTTAATCCCTGGAGTTAAAAGATAAGGATTATCATCTACAAATTTAGGCTTTAAAGCCCAACTTTCATATGGAGCTAACTCATCTAATGCTTTTTGCAGTTTTACATCTGGTTTATCTGCTAAAGCTCCAAGTTTATTTTTAAATACAAATGGATTTCCAACCGCCATAGAACTAGCAGCATCTACTAAGGTCTTTTTAAATTCCTCATCTTCATAAACTTCTTCTTCCAAAACAAGTAAAGAAGTAGCAGAGCATTTTTGACCTGAATTTGAAAATGCTGAATGAATGATATTTTTAATCGCACTATCACGATCAGCAAATTTAGAAACAATAGTTGCATTTTTACCGCCTGTTTCAGCACTTAAAAGTAAGGTTGGATTAGCTTTGAGCATTGCATAAGCAGTTTCTTCTCCACCGGTTAATACTGAAAATTTCACACTTTGATCAACAAGCAAGTATTTTGATATATCACTACCTTTAGCAGGTAAGAAAATCAAAGCATCTTTTGGAATTCCCGCATCCCAAAAGCATTTACAAAGCATATAACCTGTTAGCATGGATAAAGATGATGGCTTATATATTACTTTATTACCTGCAGCCAAAGGTGCTGCTATGGTTCCTACTGAAATACCTACTGGAAAATTCCATGGTGCAATTACCACACCTATGCCTTTTGCTTTAAAAGTAGTATTTGGATTTTGCTCTTTTAGTTTTTCCAAAGAATGTGGGTAAAATTCTAAAAAGTCTATAGCCTCACTAACTTCAGGATCAATCTCTAAGAAAGTTTTTCCTACTTCTAAAGCTGCTATACCCATTAAATCTCCTCTACGATCTCTAACAAGTTGAGCAGTTTTTGCTAAAATTTTATAAATTTCATCATGACTTAAATCACTAAAATTTGAGCTCTTAGCTACATCTAAAGCATATTTAATCTCTTTTTGGCCTGCTAAATGTGCTTTACCTATAGTGCGATTTTTGATTTTATCTTTAACTTCTATTACTTGTAAATTTTCATTTTTAATTTCCTCTTTTGCAACCGGATAGACATCATAATTTTCTAAATTTTCATATTTAGTTCTTATATTTTTAGCCCACTCTCTATTTGCTTTTAAGATAAAATCTGTATCAGGTTCGTTTTTAAATTCTTTACTCTCATAAGAACTAATAGCCTTTGTTTCATTATTTCTATCTTGAGTTCTATGAGTAGAATTATCCAAACTAGCAACGCCTTCTAAAGATTTTATAAATAATTCTTTTTGCATTTGCCAATTTTTATCATTGATTTTAAGGTTGAAAAAATATCTCATGAAATTGTCTTCACTAGTATTTTCATCAAGTCTTCTTACTAAGTAAGCAATGGCATTATTAAAATGCGCTTCATCGCACACCGGTGCATAAAGTATAAGATCATGCATTTTAGAAAGCTCATAAGAGCATTGCAAGCTCATACCTTCAAGCATTTCAAAAGTAAAAGATGATAAAGCTCCTGCTTGTGAAATTCTAGTATAAGCATAAGCAATTTCAAATAAATTGTGACTCGCAATACCTACATTAATATATTTATAATTATCGCCTTCTAAGACAAAATCGAGCATTTTCTTATAATTACTATCTGTGTCAATTTTTTTATAAAAAGTAGGTAGAGCCCAACCTCTTTGCGAAGCTATAGTTTCTTCACTTTCCATATTCGCTCCTTTAACAAAGCGAATTTTTATAGGCTTCATACCTTTTAAAACTCTTTCTTTTGAAAAAGCAAAAAGTTTTTTCAAATATTCATAAGAATCAGGAAGATAAGCTTGTAAAACGATACCTGCTTTAATATTATACTTTGCAATACTTTCCATAAAAGCTTCAACGGTTAATTCTAAATCTCTAAATTCCTCCATGTCAAGATTGATAAATTTAGACACACCTTGCTTTTTTTCTTCTTCTAAAGCAAGAGCATATAATTTATCCAATCTTTTTACCACTTCATCTTTAGAGTATTCAAAATCAATGATATTAATTTGAGAAAAAATGGTAGTGATTTTAATTGAAATATAAGTAATATAGCTTGTTTTTAATGCTTCTTCATATTTTTTTACTCTATAAGCACTCTCAGCCTCACCCAAAACCTCTTCACCAATTAAATTTACATTTAAGGTAATTTTATCTTCATCTTTTCTTTTACGCATATGAGGCTCTAAAACACTAGGATTTGCATCTAAAACCATAGCTTTAGTATCTTCTCTTAAATGCTTAATGAAAAATGGCACACTAAGAGTTGGCGCAAATTTTCCAAAATTTAAAAATGAAAAAAGCAAAAATTTTTCAAAAGCACTAAAAAAATCTGCTATACCATATTTGTTTAAAGTATGCTCTATAAGCTCAAAACTCGCACTTTTATCTTTACATCTAAAAGAGCGATCTAAAAGTTCAATCAACATCACTTTATTTTTAGGATTGTTTAAAAGTTTTTGCATTTTGGCGTGAAATTCTTTTTCACTTTGAGAGATATTACTTTCTATTTTTCTTTGTAATTCTTCAGCTAATTGCAAAGCTTTTTGTATCATTTCTTCCTCCATTTAGTAATTAATATCTTTTATGATACAAAAATAGCCACAAAAATCAACATATATTTATTTATAATTTATTTTTTTATGTAAAAAAGTAACAAATATAAACATATATTTTTAATTGTAAATAAAATATTAGCGTAATAATAAATAATTATGAGTATTTCTTACACATCTAGCAATAATCTTTGCCTCTATATTGTAATCTTTCAAAATTTTCAAAGCCTCATTTGCATCTTTTTCACTCATTGCAGCTAAAAGTCCCCCTGAAGTTTGAGGATCAAAATACACTATATCTTCATCTTTTTCATTTAAATTATCAACCCAAATTTTTAGGCTATCTTTATTTTTATAAGCTCCTGCTGGGATTATCCCCATATTAGCCATTGGCAAAACTCCATCCATTAAAGGAATTTCATTTTTATACACTTCTATCATAATCTCTTCATTTAACATTTCTTTTAAATGCCCCAAAAGGCCAAAACCAGTAACATCACTTAAAGCACTAAGACTTTTAAACCCCTTTAAAATACGACTTGCGTAAAGATTTAAAAAACTCATTTGCTCTATTGCTTTTAAAATCTTTGCTTTTTCTAGCAAACCAGCCTTGATAGCAGTGCTAATAATGCCACTACCTATAGGCTTAGTAAGTAAAATAACATCACCATCTTTTGCACTATTATTAGCTATAAATTTCTTAGGATGAACCACACCTGTCACACTAAGACCAAAAATAAATTCATCATTTTCTATAGTATGGCCACCTACTAGCACAGCACCAGCTTCTTCAACCTTAGCTCTAGCACCTTCTAAAACTTCAAGTAAAATTTCATTGTTAAAATGACAAGTATCAAAGCCTACAATATTTAAGGCATTAATCACCTCAGCACCCATAGCAAATACATCACTTAAAGCATTGGCAGCAGCTATAACACCAAAATGATACGCACTATCAACCACAGGTGTGATAAAATCAAGTGTTTGCACTAAAGCTAAATCTTCATTTAGCTTATAAACACTTGCATCTTCGTTATTATCAATACCACTTAAAATGTTTTCATGCGGTTTTAAAATGCCAAGAATTTTGTTAAGACCCACCGAGTCTAGTTTGGCAGCTCAACCCGCAGCTTTTACATATTGAGTTAGTTTTTGGTCTTTATATATCATAAAGAAATAATCTTTGCCTTTCCAAAAAGTTCATTTAAAATTTCATAAGCATTACCTATTTTGCCTATTTTAAGCTCTTTAGTTTTACCAAAAAATTCCAAACATGCCCCACAACTATAAATTTCAACCCCTAAATTTTCAAGCTCTTTCATAGCTTCAAAAGCCATATGAGAACAATCAGTATTCATTAAAACACTATCATTAACGCAAAGGATTTTTACAGGTTTATTAGGTAAATCTTTTAAGGTTTTTAAAAAACCTAGCATTAGATTTTTCCCAAGTTCCCCTTCGCCTACTTTATCACTTTTTAAAAATAACACATTATATTCTTGTAAATTTTGTTCTTGAATTTGAACTATATCACCATCTTTTATAATGCTAATAATACTTTCATCATTTACATCTTTCACACTAAAGTTCAAATTTAAAGATTTTAAAAACCTCATTACATTTTCTTTAGAAGCTTGAGAATTTAAAAGAATTTCTAAATTTTCATTTTCTTTTAACTCTTCTAAAGCCTTTTTTGTCTCTATCACAGGACGCGGACAAGCTAAATCTCTACAATCAATTTTCATTTTTTACCTTTTTTACTTAATGATATATTTTTATAACTTGTATTCAAATTAAGTTTTATCTTTTTCTTGATTTTTCTTGAAAAATAATTCTTTAAAGCGTTTATTAGTGTATTCTTCTACATCTTGTTGTAAAATTTTAAAATTTTGAATTAACTCATAAGCTCTTGGAGTAAGCTTACTACCAGCTTCACTTCCTCTTCCTTTTTTAGCAATGAGCAATTCTTCTTTCATATTTTTTTCTAAATCCTGTATATAAAGCCAAGCTTTTTTATAATTCATCCCTAGTTGTTTAGCCGCTTGGGAAATACTTCCGCATTCTCCAACTAATTCTAAAATATCTGTTTTCCCTTTACCAAAAAGTAATTCTCCATCAGGATTTTCTACCCAAATTTTGCTTTTTATATGAAATTTTTTACCTTTTTTTTCTTCAAAACAACCAAGTTCGCAGTATTTAACATCAATTTTATAAGTTTTAAGCGTAGCTCTCATATCAGCCATATTAAAGTTTTTAGCACATTCTAAAGCATCTTTACATGATATGCGACGCTTAGAATCTAGTTTTGTTTCTAATTTTTCTAAAATTTCACTTTTTGCTATATTTTTATTTAACTTTCCAAATTGACCTAACTCGCAATCTGAAATTTTTACATCCATTTTTTTTATACTAGCTTGAAAATCTTCTTTGGAGTATTGTTTTAAAAGCTCTAGTGCTTTTTTACAAGTAAGTTTATTATTTTCATCAAGATTTTTTTGAATTTGTAAATTTAATTCTTCCATGAATTAACCTTGGATTATAAGTAGTAAAAAAGGGTGCCTGTAAACACCCTTTGGGTTATTTTGCATCAAGTCCTAAATTTTGGCCCTTAAGCAAAACTCTTTTTCTATACATTGCACTAACTTCAGCTGCATCACCAACCAAAAGTGCATTTGTAGAACAAACCGCAGCACACATAGGTACTTTACCTTCTGCGATACGATTTTGTCCATAAAGTTCTCTTTCTTCATGAGAGTTAGTAGGCTCAGGACCACCTGCACACATAGTACATTTATCCATTTGACCTTTGATACCAAAAGCACCATCTCTTGGAAATTGTGGAGCACCAAAAGGACATGCATAAAGACAATACCCACAACCTATACAAGTTTTTTTATCATGTAAAACAATACCATCAGCTCTAATATAAAAGCATTTTACAGGACAAACTTGCTCACATGGAGCATCTGTGCAGTGTTGGCAGGCAAGAGTTGTTGAAAACTCTTTTCCTTCTATGCCTTCATTTAGAGTGATTACCTTTCTTCTATTAATCCCCACTGGTACTTCGTGCGCACTTGAACAAGCCACTTGACAAGCAAAGCAAGAAATACAGCGATTATTATCTACATAAAATTTCATTCTAGCCATAACTTACCCCTTAAGCCTTTTCAAGTCTGCAAAGTCCTGCATTAAATTCAGAAATTTGCGTATTTATATCAAAACCATAGTTAGTAACCGTGTTAGAACTTTCACCTATAGTATAAGGTCTAGTGCCTTCAGGATAATTATAACTTAAATCCACTCCTTGCATAATACCCGCAAAGTTATAAGGCAAGCAAATTCTATCCGGTGTAACAGAATGATTATGCACACATTTTACTTTAATCTTAGTACCTTGCGGTGAATGAATCCACATCATATCTCCATCATTTATACCATATTTTAAGGCAAGTTCAGGGTGAACATTAGCAAACATTTCAGGTGTGATTGCAGCAAGATATTTACTAGTTCTCTCAAGCATACCTGCACCACTTAAATTTACTAAACGCATACTTGAAATGATAGTTGGAAACTCTTTACTCCAATCTTTCTTTTGTTGCTCGCTGATAAATTTACTCTCAACTCTGAAATTTTTCTCTTGATCACCCCAAGTAGGATATTTTTTAACCAAATCCCAACGAGGTGAGTGAATAGGCTCTCTATGTAACGGAATAGGATCTGCAAATTCCCAAACTTTCATTCTAGCTCTTGCATTACCTAAACAGCAAGCACTCTTTTCTCTACATTTTTCTAAAATAATACCTGAAATATCTGTACTCCAGCTAGTGCCCATTAATTCTTTTTCGCTATCACTTAGTTTGATATTAAATACTTTTTCAATATTTGCCTTAGTGATTTGTGGGTAACCACCTTTAACTTTACATCCTTTTGGAGTAAAGGCATCATCTGCTAATTGAGAATGTCCTTCATGCTCCAAACCAAAGCGGTTTCTAAAGCCCATACCGCCTTCTTCATAAGGCACATCAGTATTCCATAATATAGAAGTTCCCGGATGTTGTTCATCCCAACAAGGCCAAGGTAAGCCATAGTATTCGCCTTTAACTTCACCACCAAGACCTCTTTGAGTATCAGGATCAAAATGTTCCCAATTTTGTTGGTGTTTTCTTAAGCGTTCAGCTGAAATACCTCTTAAGCCTATACTTAAAAGACCATTACTCATTTCTCTTGTAGCATCATCAGGCCATATAAAATTATCATCATTATCATCTCTTGTTTGTACAAGCTTATGATCTTTCAATTCCATTTTCATACCGCGAGTGTATTCTTTATAAAAGCCGAATTTTTTAGCAAAAGCAAACATAATCTCTTGATCTTCTTTGCTTTCATAAATTGGTTTTACTACTTGAGAACGCCATTGCATAGCACGATTAGTCGCAGTGACATAACCTTCTGTTTCAAATTGAGTACAAGCAGGGATAATATAAATACCATCAGAACGATCTGCTAAAACTGCTACTTCATTTACAAAAGGTTCAGCGATTACAATCATATCAAGTTTTTTAAGCGCTTCTTGAATTTTTACCGTATGCGCCATAGAAGTAATACCCGTTCCTTGCACCCAAAGCACACGGATAGGTGAGTTAGAATAAGTTTTTTCTTCATGTAAAACGCCTTGCCACCATTTTGCTAGTGAAAAACCTTTTTCATGCATCCATTCTTTAGAATAAAATCTTGAATTTAAATATTCTCTATCTACATTCCAAAAATTAGCAAAATGATTCCACGCATTATCATCAAGCCCATAATAAGCTGGTAAAGTATCAGCCAAACAGCCCATATCAGTAGCACCTTGAACATTATCATGACCTCTAATGATGTTTGTTCCTGCACCTGGTTTGCCTATATTACCAAGAACGAGTTGTAAGATAGCTAGAATTCTTGTGTTGGAGCTACCTACCGAGTGTTGAGTAATACCTAAAGCCCAAAATAGCGTAGCAGGTTTGATTGTAGCTAACATTCTTGTAATTTTTTCAAGTTGAGCAGCTGGAACGCCTGTTACATCTTCTACAACTTCAGGAGTCCATTTAGCAGCCTCTGCTTTTATTTCTTCAACACCATAAGTTCTAGTTTTGATTAATTCTTTATCTTCCCAACCGTTTTTGAAGATCAAATGAAGCATACCATAAACTAAAGCTATATCTGTGCCTGGACGAATTCTTACATATTCATCAGCATGTACTGCAGTTTTTGTAAATACAGGATCTACAACTACCAATTTAGCATTATTACGATCTTTTGCTTGTAACAAGTGTTTAAATCCGATAGGATTTGCCACAGCAGTATTTGCACCAAAAATAATCATCATTTTTGAGTGTTTAGTCACATCACCAAAATGATTTGTCATAGCGCCATAACCCCATGTATTCGCCACACCGGCGACTGTTGCGCTGTGTCAAATTCTAGCAACGTGGTCTATATTGTTAGTACCCCAAAATGCTGCAAATTTTCTAAAATAATAAGCTTGTTGGTTATTAAATTTAGCCGAACCTAAAAACATAACGCTATCAGGTCCATTTTCTTTACGGATTTCAAGCATTTTATCGCCAATTTCATTGATAGCTTGCTCCCAAGTTAAACGTACCCATTTGCCATTTTCTTTTTTCATAGGATATTTAATACGCTGCTTTGATTTAGTAAGATCGATTTGATCTATCCCTTTACAGCAGTGTGATCCTTGAGAAATAGGATGTTCTATAGCGTTTTCTTGACGCACCCAAACTCCATCTTGTACTTCCGCTTTAATTCCACAGCCTGCACTACAGATACTACAGATTGTTCTAACAATCTTAGAATCTGGATAAGGATTTGCTACTTCTTGTTCACTTGCAGCTCTAATAGCTTTGTTTTCACTACCAAAAGCCGCAGTTCCAAGACCAGCAATACCAGCAAGCTTAAGAAAATTTCTTCTTGCTAATGCCATCTTCTTCCTTTCTTAATTAATAAGCTATTTTGTAGTATTTTTCCCAATGCATAGTTTTTTTATAAAGCACTTCTTTTTTAGTACTTTTTCCTAAAACTACGGTATTTTGCTCTTGGTAATCATCTTTAGCTAAAGCATTCACGCTTGCCCCAGCTACTACCCCTAAAGCACCAATTTTCAAAGATTTTTTTAAAAAATCCCTTCTTTGATTGGCCTCCATGTTCTCTCCTTTGAAATAAAAGTAAAGAATAACTATAAATACTTATTTTCAAAGTATTTATACACTTAACAAAATAAATTTTGCATATTTTCACTTAAGATTTTATTTAATTTCTATTTTCATAAAAAGATGATTTTGATAATATGTATTTTGGTAACAAAATACATATTAATTTCTATAATTTACTAAGTTCTTCTATATTTGTTTTGCTAAATTTAGTAGGAAGTCTTGGCTCATAAGGAAGTCTTTGTAAAGCCTCATCTGCTATACTTTTACCTTCTTTTTTTATAGGTGCTTGTACTTCCAAATAAGCTCTTTCATTTGCAAAAAAGACTTTCATAATATTGGCAATAGCAATGTAAAAATTTGAGTTTTTGTGGATTTGTAATTTTTCTATAAACTCATCTATTACAGGGTTTATCACAAAACGAAATAATTGCTGTGCAACTTTTAAATCATGCTCAATAATACTTGCCATAAAAGCAAACAAAAAGCCAAATTCATCTTCACTTTGCCTACAATCTTCTTTTTTTCTAAATTTGGTTTTTCTAATGATTTCACAGGCTTGAAGCTTCATTTTGCCATCATCTCTACCCTCATCATAAAAAGAAGCACTAATAGGCACATTCACATAAGAAAAATCAAAAAACACTCCATTTTGTTCTTCTTTAAAACTTGCAAAATCACATACACTAAGTTTTTCAAAATCAAATTTTAAACTATCATCTAAAGGACTTTGAGCTAAAACTAAAACTTGCTCATGCCAAATTTTAAACTCATTTTCATCGATAAAATTAAAAGCTTTTGAAAAAAATTCATAAAAATATTTACGCGAAAGATCAATATCTTGTATCATTAATTTTCCTTGTTATTTTTATTTGATTATAACAAGGAAAATTTAAAAAAATCAAGTGAGATTTTAAAATTTTGTTTTAGAATCGTAAGTAAACGATGGATTGATTTGTTTTTTATCGCTTAGTTCTTTATACCAATAAGAATGTAAAATATAAACTTCCTCTTCTTCTTTATAGCCACTAATCATAGAATGGATACTTCCTTTAATAGCAAATACAGCCATATAAATATGAATAGCAAAAAATACTGCACATAAAATACCCAAAATATTATGGATGATAGCTGAAGCTCTTAAAATATCTATATGAGAAATGCCAAAAATAGATTGCAAAGAAGTAGAATTAAAATCAAGGAAAAACATAAACGCACCAGTGATTATCATCAAAAAGCCACCAAAAACAGCTATATAATACCAAGATTTTTGACCAAAGTTAAACTTACCCGCAGGCACAGGTTTTTTCTCTTTGCTTAAATATCCACCTACTATCATCATCCATCTTAAATCATAACTTGCAGGAAGCATTCTTTTAATCCAACACAAAAGCATAGGAATGATGGAAATGATAAATAAAATAGTAGCAATACCATGTAAGTTTTTACACATTCTTACAAAAAATCCACCGCCAAAATACGATCCAAAAATCATAATAAGTCCGGTTGGTACAAGGATAATCCAAGAGATTGCTGCTACAAAATGAAACAATCTTTCAAATACTGAAAAAGCGTAAATTTTCTTACCATCATGAGAAAATTTCTTTGGACCTATGACCATATAATGCAAAGCAAAAGCTGAAATTACGACTATAAGTATAATCAAAACAGCACTTGCAATATACTCACCTTGCAGTTTAGTCCACAAAGCACCAAAATTTTGATAACTTTCTATATTCATCACTCTTTGCACATCCCAAATTTGAGTATTTTTAACTTCAAAATTTTCTTGAGCAAATAGAAAGTTAAAACAGGCTAAAAGAGCTAGTATAACTCTATGCATAAATTACTCCTAAACATTACACGCTAGAAAAAGCTTAGCATTGTAGTTTTGTTAATTTTCAGTTTCCATTTTTATTTTAAAAAAAGTTTTATTTAAAAAACATAAATTTGCAAAAAACTACAAAAAAACTCAATTTTTAGTTTCTTTTTGAATAATTTTCATAACAAAACTCTCTTATCATAGATAAATTTTCATTCTTATCTAAGAACATTAAATTTGGAAGTCTTACTCCATTAAAAGTAGTGTTTTTAACTATGGAATAATGAATTTGATCTAAAAATACTATTTTTTGTCCTATTTTTAACTCTTGATTAAAAGCATACTCACCCATGATATCCCCTGCTAAGCAAGTATTGCCACCAAGTAAATAAGCAAATTCATTTTCTTTTAACTCGCTGTAATTTTGTCCATCACGACTTGATAAAATTCTAGCATTTAAAACCTCGCTTGTATAAGGCATAATGATAGTATCTGGCATATGAGCTTCGCTTGAAGTATCTAAAATAGCTATTTTTTTCTCATTTTCTACTATATCTATTACACTTGCAACTAAAGTCCCACACTGCCAACCCACAGCCTCACCTGGCTCAAGATACACTTGCACACCGTATTTATCGCTAAATTTTTTACAAAGATCAATTAGTTTTTGCGTGTCATAACCTTCTTTGGTAATATGATGACCCCCACCAAAATTAACCCATTTCATATTTTTAATAAATTTTGAAAATTTAGCTTCAAAAGCATTTAACACAAGCTCTAAAGAATACGCACTTTCTTCACATAAAGCATGAAAATGAAGCCCACTTAAAGCGCTTAAATCTTCATTTTCAAAATCAATCGCACGAATTCCTAATCTTGAAAATCTACCACAAGGATTATAAAGTTCTTTTGGAGCCACTGAAAGCTCTGGATTACAACGCAAACCAAGAGACTTTTTACTCGCTTTATCTTTAAATTTTTTAAACTGATTAAAAGAATTAAATACTATATGGTGTGAAAGATCTATGATTTCATCTATTTCATCATCTTTAAAAGCAGGTGAAAAAGTATGAATTTCTTTGTTCATATATTCTTTTGCAAATTTAGCTTCCCAAAGTCCACTACAAGTACAACCTGATAGATACTCACCCACTATATCCATAGCACCTGAAAAAGCAAAACCCTTTAGAGCAAGCAAGACTTTTGCTCCACTTTGCTCACTCACTTTAGCCAAAAGCTCACAATTTTTTCTAAGCTTGTCTTCTTCTAAAATATAAGCAGGAGTCTGAAAGTCTTTATCTAAATGATTTTTAATTAGCATTATTTGTCCTTAATTTTTTGATTTAAAACCACTTGTATAACAAATCATATTAAAATTATATCTTGTTTTTATAATTTACAATCATTAATCAAACAATAGCTATAATCAAAATCCAAATCAAAATTAATTTAGGAGTAAAAATTTAATGGATAGAAGGTTATTTTTAAAATTTAATGCTTTAGGTTTAGCAAGTATTAGCAGTGCTTATGCAATGGGGGATCATTCTCATCATAATATGCACTCAAAACATACACAAAAAGATACAAAAGAAATCGATACTTCTTTTATCAAACTAGAAAATCCAAACATTAAACTACTCGATGAAAAAGACTTTCCTAGCGAACAAACATTAGCAAATTTAAAACTTCTAAAAAACACAAGCACAAAGAAAAATTTCTTTAGATCAAGTATAGAAATCAAAGAAAGTCAAATAGAGCTTGTTAAAGGTAAAAAAACAAAATGCTTCACTTACAATGGCTCTATACCTGGACCTAAAATAGAAGTTTATGAAGGTGATACGGTTGAAATTTTGGTAAAAAATAGTTTAAAAGAGCCAACTACTATCCACTGGCATGGACTTGACATACCACCTGAGCAAGATGGCAACCCACACGATCCTATCATGCCTGGTAGGGAAAGAATTTATCGCTTTAAACTTGGAGAAAATTCAGCAGGAACCTATTGGTATCATCCACACCCACACTACACCACAGCAA
This sequence comes from Campylobacter sp. IFREMER_LSEM_CL1890, assembly GCF_025772045.1. NCBI lineage: Bacteria > Pseudomonadati > Campylobacterota > Epsilonproteobacteria > Campylobacterales > Campylobacteraceae > Campylobacter > Campylobacter sp. IFREMER_LSEM_CL1890. The sequence continues at coordinate 85,817 of NZ_JAKMRK010000006.1, forward strand.
AACAAGTTTATAAAGGCTTAGCAGGGGTATTTGTAGTAAAAGCTAGAAAAGATACGCTGTCGCATTTACAAGAACAAGATTGGGTGATTAGTGATTTGCGTTTAGATGAAAACGCACAAATTCCTGATAATAATTTATTTGATTGGCTAAATGGTAGAGAAGGAAATTTAGTTCTTATCAATGGACAATTAAAACCAAAAATAACACTTGACAAAGCTCAAAGAATTCGTATTTATAATTTTTGTGCGGCAAGATATTTAAATTTACGCATTAAAGGTGCTAAATTTATTTTAGTAGGAACTGATGGAGGGCTTATAGAAAAAGGTGTTGAATTAGATGAATTATTTTTAAGTCCTGCTTCAAGAGTAGAAGTGCTAATCAAAGCAAGTAAGGGTGAATTTAAACTTGAAAGTACTTATTATGACCGCGATAAAATGCTTGTTAAAGAAGAACCTTACACTCTTATGTTGGCTGATCTTAAAGTAGAAAAAACTATAGAAAACATACCTGAAAAGCTACGAGAATTTTCACCTTTAAAAGAAGCTACAAGCTTTAAAGAAGTGATTATGAGCGAAGATCATATGCAAATGCATGGTATTAGTAAAAAAAGTGAAGAAGAAATCAAAAAAAGCCTTGCCTCTATGTTTTTAATCAATGGTAAAACATTTGATATGAATAGAACGGATTTGACCTCAAAATTAAATGAAGTAGAAGAATGGGTAATAAAAAACAAATCGCACATGGATCATCCTTTCCATATACATGGAACACAATTTGAACTCATATCTTCTAAATTTAAGGGTAAAATAACAAAAGCAAAATTCAGAGCATTGCAAGATACGATTAATGTAAGACCTGGAGAAGAATTAAGACTTAGAATGAGTCAAAAATTTACCGGTATTAGAATGTTTCACTGCCATATTTTAGAGCATGAAGATCTTGGAATGATGGGAATTTTAGAAATCAAAGAATAAAGGTAAAAAAATGGTAAAAGTTGAATTTCTAGGGCCAATTAACAAAGAAAGCTTAGAACTAAATGTAAGTAATCTTAAAGAATTAAAAGCAATTTTAGGGCAAGATGAAAGCTTAAAAGAATGGCTTGAACTTTGTGCAGTTGCTTTAAATGATGAAATGGTTTTTGATGATGAAACTACCTTAAAAGATGGGGATAAAATTTGTTTATTACCACCGGTTTGTGGAGGATGAGTTATGTTTGAATTACATCAAGGAGCCTTAGAAATTCCTAGCATTTATGCTAGATGGTATGAATATGCTAAAGATAAAAACTGCGGAGCTTTAATCACATTTTGCGGTATAGTGAGGGCTGAAGATGAGATTGAGGCTTTAAGTTTTGATATATATGAGCCTTTATTAAAAACTTGGTTTGAAAAATGGTGCCAAAAACTTGCAAATGAAAATGTAAGCTTGATGTTTGCTCACTCTATCGGTGAGGTTAAAGTGCATGAGAGTTCTTATTTTGCTGGGGTTTTAAGCAAGCAAAGAAAATTAGGACTTAAGTTAATTAATGATTTTGTAGAAGATTTTAAAGCAAGCGCACCTATATGGAAATATGATATCATTAATGGCGAAAAAATTTATGCCAAAGAACGCTCTTTGAAACTTCAAGGAGCAGGAATTTTAAGCACTAAGGACTAAAATGCTAACTTCTTATAGCCAAAGTTTAGACATACTTCATTCACACATACAAGCATATGAAAAGATAGAAAACATCGCTTTAACACAGTGCTTAGATAGAATTTTAGCCATAGACATCAAAGCTTCTACTAACAACCCTCAATTTCCTACTGCTTCTATGGATGGCTATGCGATTAAATTTAGCGAACAAAATGAGCCTTTGTCTATCATAGGCGAAGTACCTGCTGGAATTTTCCCAAGCTTTAAAATACAAAATAAAGAATGTGTTAAAACCTTTACAGGCTCTTTGATGAGTGAAGGTTGTGATACCTTAGTGCCTGTGGAAAAAGTTGAAGTTAAAAATGATGTGATTTATATAAAAGAAAAAGTTCCACAAGGCTTTGCTGTGAGAAAGGTGGGCGAGAGCTACACCGAGGGCGAAATTTTACTCACAAAAGGCACAAAGCTAGGCTATAGCGAGATAGCACTTTTAGCTGAGCTTGGATATTTTCACATTAGTGTTTTTGCTAAACCTATCATAGGTGTGCTAAGTAGTGGAAGTGAGATCAAAGACTTAGGCGAAAGCTTAGAACACCCCGCACAAATTCGCTCATCAAACCATGTAGCCATAGCTAATATGGCAAAAAAACTTGGTGCTGAAGCTAGAATTTTTCCACTTTTAAAAGATGATATGCAAAAAACTCCAAGTGTTTTAAAACAAGCACTTAATGCGTGTGATATTTTAGTTACCACTGGTGGAGTTTCCATGGGGGATTTTGACTTTTTAAAGCAAGCTGTTAAAGAGTATGAAATCATCTTAGATAAAGTCGATGTAAAACCTGGCAAACACATCAAAATAGCCAAATTTGAAGATAAATTCATCTTTGCTCTACCGGGTTTTCCATACTCGGCTATGGTGATGTTTAATTTATATGTAAGAGAACTTTTAAATGCTTGGCTTTTACAAGAAAAAGACTATATATTTAAAGCATTTGCAAATACTGACTATAAGAAAAAAAGTTCGCATTTAGAATTTGTAGCTTGTAATGTGGAATTTAAAGATGGAAAAATTTATGCCAATTTAAAAGGCAAAAAACAAGGCTCAAGTGCCATCATCAACAACCTTAACCACAAGGCTGCACTTATGATAGCACATAATGATATAAAAGAAAATGATTTGGTTGATATAATTTTTATGCCTTAAACAAATGCTTTTTGAATTTTTTCTAAAAGCATTTATATTGGTAACTAATATTTACAATAGCTCAAAAAAATATTTTATAAAAAACAAAATATTCTAATCAAGAAATTAAATAACTTAATAAAATTTAAATTATTTACAAATTTATTTAAAGATAGGTAAATATAAGGCTTTTTTGTTATACTTAATTAAAAATTTTTGAAGATAAAATCAAGGAAAAAAATGACAAAGAAAATAGAGGTAAAACTAGAAGATGCATTGTGGAAAAGTGCCGATAAATTACGCAAAAATATCGACGCAGCAGAATATAAGCACATAGTTTTAGGGCTTATATTTTTACGCTACATTAGTGATAGTTTTATGCAAAAATACGAAGAATTACTCGAAGAACAATCCGAAGGAGCTGACCCAGAAGATGAAGATGAATACCTAGCTGACAATATCTTCTTCGTCCCAGAAAAATCTCGCTACAATTACATAAGAGATAACGCTAAAGATCTAAAAATAGGCAAAATACTAGATGAAGCAATGGATGAGATAGAAGCGCACAATGATGCTTTAAAAGGAGTTTTGCCAAAAGTCTATGCCAAAGACAACCTAGATAGTAAATGCTTAGGCGAACTCATAGACCTAATAGGCAACATCGCTTTTGATACCGATAAGAGTGCGGATGTATTGGGGAATGTATTTGAGTATTTTTTAGGCGAGTTTGCCCTAGCAGAAGGTAAACAAGGTGGACAATTCTATACACCAAAATGCGTCGTAGAACTCCTAGTGGCTATGCTTGAGCCATATAAGGGCAGAGTATATGATCCTTGCTGTGGAAGTGGTGGTATGTTTGTTCAAAGCGAAGAGTTTGTAAAATCACGCCAAGGTAGACTAGATGACATCTCAATCTACGGTCAAGAATCAAATCAAACCACCTACAAACTCGCCAAAATGAACCTAGCTATAAGAAAAATCGAAAGCTCACAAGTGATATGGAACAACGAAGGCTCGTTTTTAAATGATGCTCACAAAGACCTAAAGGCTGACTTTATCATAGCCAACCCACCATTTAACGACTCAGATTGGAGTGGTAAACTACTAGAAAAAGACGGTAGATGGAAATACGGTGCCCCACCAACAAGCAACGCCAACTACGCTTGGATACAGCACTTTTTATATCATCTATCACCAAACGGCGGTGTAGCAGGATTTGTCCTAGCTAAAGGCGCACTTACAAGTAACACCATAAACGAAGCAGCCATTAGAAAAGGACTCATTGAAGATGATTTGATAGATTGTATAGTAAATCTACCTGCAAAGCTTTTTTTAAACACAGGTATCCCTGCATCACTTTGGTTTATAAGACGCCAAAAGCTACCAAACACAGCCAAAAAGACACTTTTTATAGACGCAAGAGATTTAGGAACTATGATAAATAGACGCAATAAAACCCTAAACAAAGACGATATAAACCAAATCGCAAACACTTATAAAGCATGGAAAAACGGTACCAATTATGAAGACATAAAAGGCTTTTGTAAAAGTGCTAGCATAGATGAGATAAGAGAGCTTTCTTATGTGCTTACACCAGGACGTTATGTAGGGCTTGCTGATAGTGATGATGAGTTCGATTTTGATGCTAGATTTGATGAGCTTTTAACAAAACTAAAATCCCAAATCAAAACCGAGCAAGAACTAAGTGAAACTATCTTAAAAAACTTAGAGAAGATTAAATGATGTTTTTTACTATACTCTCGTCAAAACCACTTAAAACTAGCTTGATTTATACAGCCCATTGCTTGAAAATACGAGCTTTTAGCGTCTTTTCTTCTGTTGTACTTTCGTCATTCTTTTTTAAAATAAGCTTAAGTAAACGAAATTCCAAATTCAAATTCTTGAATTTATTTCGTGTATTTTTTGGATTTTTTACGCAAATAAATTCCAAAGGATTAAGATATGAATAATTGGAAAAAATGTAAGCTTGAGGATGCCCCATTAGATTTTATAGACGGAGATAGGGGTAAGAATTATCCGAAGCAAAATGAATTTTATTCTAATGAATATTGCTTATTTTTAAGCACTAAAAATATAAGAGAGAATGGTTTTGATTTTAGCGAATGTCAGTTTATTACCAAAGAAAAAGATGAGATTTTAAAAAAAGGTAAATTAAAAATCAATGATTTAGTTTTAACCACAAGGGGAACTATCGGAAATCTAGCATTATATAAAGAAAATATACCTTATAAAAATATAAGAATAAACTCGGGAATGCTTATAATTAGACCAAATAATGAAGAGTTGGATAGTAGGTATGCGTTTTATCTTTTTAAAAATTTAAAAGATGAATTTGATAATTTTGTTTCTGGGAGTGCTCAACCACAGCTACCTATTAGAGATTTAAAAGAAGTTGAAATTTTATTACCACCATTAGAAGAGCAAAAGCAAATCGCTACTATTTTAAATAGTATTGATGACAAGATAGAGCTACTACACGAGCAAAACAAAACCCTAGAAGAACTCGCCCAAACTCTTTTTAGACACTATTTCATAGAAAACCCAAACCCATCTTGGCAAGAAAAACCATTGAAAGATGTATGCATGATTTTAAATGGATATGCGTTCAAAAGTAAGGAATATTCTCAAAATGGAACAAAAATCGTAAGAACAACAAATTTTAAAAATGGTTTTATTGACAATAAAGATGTTATTTATATTGATAATTTAGAAAATCAATATGATAAATACTTGTTAAGAAAAAATGATTTTTTATTAGTTATGGTTGGTGCAAGTTTAGGAAATTATGTAGTGGTTACAAGTAATGTTTTACCAGCTTTGCAAAATCAAAATATGTGGAATTTTAGAGCGTTAGAAGGTGTTTCTCAACATTATTTAAACTATGCTTTAAGGGACATTATAAAAGAAAGTGTTTATGGTGCTTCGGGAAGTGCAAGGGAATTTTTTCAAAAAAATCAATTTTATGAAAAAAACATATTAGTCCCTAGTTTTGAAATAATGAATAAATTTGAAGAAGAAATTAGTGGGTTTTATGATAAATTAAATGAAAATTTAGAGCAAATCCAAACCCTAGAAAATATGCGTGATATACTTATCCCAAAACTCCTAAACGGAGAAATAAGGAGTAAATAATGGTTATTAAAGGTAAATTTTTTGAGTTTAATTTATTTTTATTATCTTTATGGTTGCTTTTTATATGTTTGATAGTTCTGACATTTAAATTTCCTAAAAATTTTGATACATCATATATGAATTTGTTATGTTCTTTTGTTAAAAATAATATTATAAGTTTATCGTGTATTATTATTCTTGTATATTTATATTTTGTATATAAATATTTCAATTATAGAGCTAGTAATGGTAGTTATAGCGGAACTACTTATTGTATTTTAGAAAGCAAAGATATAGAATACGAGAATTTAACTTTTCTAACTACATACATCATTCCTTTGGTAGGAATTGATGTAGATACTGCTAAAGAATTTATCGTATTTTTAATTTTGTTGATTGCAATAGGCGTAATTCATATTAAAACTGATAGGTTTTACACTAATCCAACATTATCTTTGTTTGGATTTAGAATTTATAAAATTAAATTGGATAGTGATACAGATGAAGAACTTATGATTATTAGTAAAGATAAACTTAATAAAAATGATTATATTGTCATAAAACATTTAAAAGATAAAAAATATTATTTAGCTTACAAGAAAGGTAAAAAAAATGATTGAAATAAAAAATGATTTTAAAGAATTTTCAAATAAAGATAGAGATTTGTTAGGTGCGGTTTTATTTGCCGTTACCAAAACAAACGAAGTTTATAAAGTAGATTTAGAAAGTAATGCTGTTGTTGAGTTAAGAAATATGATTTTAGATGTTTTAGATGGCATTGTAAATAATGAAGACATGTCTTTTATGGATATTTCCGCAGTAGATGATAGAAAAGATGTAGTTTGTGTTTATGATGAGGGTTTAGCTCTTCCAGAAGATTTAGCAGAAATTCAAGCAAGGCTAAATAATGAAAGTAATTTGGAAGATATGGATTTTACTCAAATACAAATGAATGATATAAAAATGTTTATAGTTCATACAGGAATAGATATAGATAGGCTATATTTATATCAATTTGTATCAAATGTAAATATTTATGGAAGAGATAAATTTTTCTTTAAAAAAGATAAACATAGATTGATGAGAATTGATGATGATATGGTTAGAATAACTTCAAAAATACATATGGCACAGTTGGGTGACAAGTTAGCTATTTTTGAATTAGAACAGTTTGAAAAGATATTTAAATTTCACGATGTGATAAAACAAGAAGCAACTTCTTGTATGAATAAAATACAAGAAATGCAACTTATTGAAAATATTGAAGACTTTAAGAGTATTGTAAATGATGCAAAATTTACTAGAAAAATAATTAGAGCTATTAGAAATTCTCCAGTTATTAAGCTAGGAATTTCAAATAAACAAATTATTGATTTTTGTATGAATTATAAATCTATAGCTGGTAAATTAAAATTAAATGATGATAAAGATAAATTGATTTTAGACACAAAGAAGTCTAAAGACATATTTTTAAATGTGATGTTGGATAATTTTTTAAGTTCTGAACTTACAAAATTGTACTATGAAAGTAGAGCTAAAGATGAGATAATTAGTGATAGTGAAAAGGAGAGTTAAAAATGAGCAAGGCTAAGACTAGTGAGTTTGATTTGGAGCAGTTTGTCATATCATCACTTAAAAAGCTTGGGTGGTGCTATGAAAAGCCAGCAAGAGCTACCGATGAAGTCTTACTAGAAACTAGCCTTATAAATGCACTTTGTAGGCTAAATCCACAGCTTAATTTATCAAAGGCTAATGAGATTTATAAAGAGCTAAAAAGCAAAAATCATCTTAGCCTTTTAGATAGCAATGAAAACTTTCATTATAAGCTTGTAAATGGGGTAAATATAAGCACTACAAAAGATGGCGAAAGCAGAGCTGATATCATAAATCTAATTGATTTTGATAATGTAAGCAACAATGAATTTATAGTAATAAACCAGCTAAGTATCACAGAAGCTAAAGAAAACAAAATCCCAGATGTAGTGCTATATATAAACGGAATTCCACTTGTTTTAATGGAGCTAAAAAGCCCAAGCGATGAAAATGCCACGATAAACTCAGCCTATAATCAAATAAACACTTATAAACAAGCAATCCCAAGCATTTTTACTTACAATGCTTTTTGTGTGATAAGTGATGGGTATTTTGCTAGGGCGGGGAGTATTTCGGCTGATTTTTCAAGGTTTATGGCGTGGAAAAGTAGCGATGGGATAAACTATGCTCCAAACAAGTCTTTAGAAATTAAAACCCTAATAGATGGTATGCTAAATCCAAAAACCTTGCTAGATATAATTTGCAATTTCATAGTTTTTGAAAAAGAGCAGATAAAGGACATAAACGATATTTTGAGTATAAAAACTACCAAAAAAATCGCAGCCTATCATCAATACTACGCAGTAAATAAAGCTATTGCTAGAACAATCACAGCAAGTAGCAAAGACGGAAATAAAAAAGGTGGCGTGGTATGGCATACGCAAGGTAGTGGGAAGTCTTTGTCTATAGTGTTTTATAGTGCTAAAGCGATAAAGGCTTTAAATAATCCTACGATTTTGCTTATCACAGATAGAAATGACCTAGATGATCAGCTTTTTGGTACTTTTGCAAGTTGTGCAAATCTTTTAAGACAAGAGCCAAAACAAGCAAATGATAAAGAGCATTTAAAAGAGCTTTTAAAGGTAGTTAGTGGTGGAGTGGTATTTACTACTATTCAAAAATTTAGTCCAGAAAATGATAATGTATTTGAGTGCTTATCACTTAGAAATAATATCATCGTAATTGCAGATGAAGCACACAGAACCCAATACGGCTTTGATGCAAAAGTAGTAGAAGAAAAGTCAAAAAGTGGTGATGTGTTAGGGCAAAAGATAGTCTATGGTTTTGCAAAATATCTACGTGATGCTTTGCCAAATGCTACTTATATAGGATTTACAGGAACGCCAATTGAAAGCCATGATATAAATACCCCTGCAGTTTTTGGAAACTACATAGATATATATGATATATCAAGAGCTGTTGAGGATGGTGCTACTGTGAGCATATACTATGAAAGCAGACTTGCTAAAATAGAGCTAAGCGAAGAAGGAAAAAGGCTTATAGATGAACTAGATGAAAGACTTGAAAACCAAGAAAACGAAAAAGCAAAAGCTACCAAGCTAGAAGCAGTAGTAGGTAGCACAAGCAGACTAAAACAAATCGCTAAAGATATAGTAGAACACTTTGAGGCAAGGTCTAGTAAGCTCGGCGGAAAAGGTATGATAGTAAGCATAAGCCGAAGTGTAGCTATAAAGCTATATGATGAAATCATAAAAATAAGACCAAGCTGGCATAGCGATGAGCTAAATAGCGGAGCTATAAAAGTAGTGATGACTTCAAGCTCTAGCGATGGAGTGGAGTTTAGCAAACATCATACAAGCAAGGCTCAAAAGCAGTTTTTGGCAAATCGTATGAGAGATATAAACGATGAGCTAAAGCTAGTTATCGTGGTGGATATGTGGCTAACTGGCTTTGATGTGCCATCACTTCATACTCTTTATATAGATAAGCCTATGAAAGGGCATAATCTAATGCAAGCCATAGCTAGGGTAAATAGGGTTTATAAGGATAAACCTAGTGGGCTTGTAGTGGATTATCTTGGGATTGCAAGTGATTTAAAAAAGGCTTTATCATTTTATAGCGAAAGTGGTGGCAAGGGCGATATAGTCACTACTCAAGAAGACGCTGTAAAAGTGATGATAGAAAAGCTTGAAATCGTAGAGCAAATGTTACCAAATGATTATGAAATATATTTTGAGCTTGATACAGGGGCTAAACTTGAATATATACTTGATGTAGAAGAGCATATATTATCAAATGAAGATGGTAAAGATAGGTTTATGAGAGAATTTACAGCACTTGATAAAGCCTACACAATAGCTATTCCGCACAAAAAAGCTTTAGGTATAAAAGATAAAATTGCCTTTATGTATACAATAAAAGCTAGATTTTTAAAGTTTACTAGAGCAAATGAGAGTAAAAATACAATTAATCAAACAATCATAAAACAAGTGGTAGATAAGGCTATCATATCATCTAATGTAGTGGATATTTTTGATGCTAGCGGGATAAAAAAACCTGACATATCTATACTTTCTGATGAGTTTTTACTAGAAGTAAAAAATATGAAGCGTAAAAACTTAGCCTTTGAAATGCTAAAAAAGATACTAAATGATGAGATAAAATCAAGGCAAAAGCTAAGCCTAACAAGGACTAAAAAATTAGCGCAAATGCTAAATGAGACTATCAAAAAATATAATAACAAATTAATCTCATCAAGCAAGGCGTTAGATGAGCTAATAAATATGAGTAAAAACATAGCAAGTATGGATGATGAGGCTAAAAGACTAGGACTAAAAGACTATGAATACGCCTTTTACTCAGCACTTGCTTGTAATGATGAGTATGAAAAGATTTTAGGAAATGAAAAATTATTAGCACTTGTTAGCGAAATACTACAAATCATTAAAAACAATGCGAGTATAGATTGGATGATAAAAGAAAATGTAAGAGCAAGATTAAGAGTAGGCGTAAAAAAGGTACTCAAAAAATACGGCTATCCACCTGATATGCAACAACTCGCAATCGATGGAGTTTTAGCTCAAGCTGAGATTTTAAATCAAGAATTAGCTAGCGAACATTAAATAATACTAAAAATATGAAAATTTATATTACTACTTTTATATCTACATATATAAAAGTAGTAAAAACAAAATTATATAAGCTATTCTATCTTATAAACGCACCTTGAGTATAGTATCTTACTTTATTTTCCCTATTGCAATAAAAACCTAGCTTTATTATAATTTCAAAAACCACAAAGGAGAGAAAATGGACTCAAAAATCTTTTTAGAAAATGGTCGTGTTAAAAGTAAAGGTTATGCCATGCTTAGCAAGGATTCTAAATTTACACCTTTTGAATTCACACGCCATAAAGTAGGCAAAAACGACATCTTAATCGCTATCAAATACGCAGGAATTTGCCATAGCGACATACACACTGCAAGAAGCGAATGGGGCGAAGCAACCTATCCTTGCGTACCTGGCCATGAGATAGCAGGAGAAGTCATCGCAGTGGGTGAAAATGTGAGTAAATTTAAAGTAGGTGATTTTGCTGGGGTTGGGTGCATGGTAAACTCATGCGGAGAGTGCGAAGCATGCAAAAAATCTCAAGAGCAATTTTGCGAAAATGGTAAAACCATCTACACTTATAACTGCAAAGATGTATTTCATGATAATGAAAACACCTATGGAGGCTACTCAAACAACATCGTAGTAAGTGAAAAATTTGCTATCAATGTGCCAAAAAATGCACCACTTGAAAAGATAGCACCTTTACTTTGTGCGGGTATTACTACCTATTCACCGCTTAAATTTTCAAATATCAAAGAAGGCTCAAGTGTAGCCGTAGCAGGTTTTGGTGGGCTTGGTATGATGGCAGTAAAATATGCTGTAAAAATGGGGGCAAAAGTAAGTGTTTTTGCAAGAAATGAGAACAAAAAAGCACAAGCTCTAGCTATGGGTGTGAGTAATTTTTATACTAGTACAGATAAAAGTACAGTAAAAGAAAGATTTAACCTCATCATCTCCACCATACCAACCCCTTATGATCCACTAGCTTATATGGATTTATTAAAATTTGGTGGCGAGATGGCTATAGTAGGATTACCTCCACATGAAGTAAGCCCTAGCATTAACATCATTCATTTTGTACATAAAGCAGGTAAAAAAGTATATGGCTCGCTTATTGGGGGCATTAAAGAAACTCAAGAAATGCTTGATTTTTCTTTAGAACATGGAATTTATCCTGAAATTGAACTCATCAAACCAAGCGAGATTGACAAAGCTTATGAAAACCTCACTTCAGGAAAAGCCAAATTCCGCTATGTAATCGATATGAGTGAGCAGGATTAATACTCATCAAAAATCACATCACTAGTGTCAAAACCTCTTTGCTTGGCTATTTCAAGCAAAGAGTTTATTTGCTCTTTTGCTAAAATCTCTCTTGATAAAATCCAAAGATATTTTTTATCAGGACTACCTACGATAGAAACTTGATAATTTGTATCAATGTAAACAATCTCATAATTTGGCTTGTTAAAAACATTCATAAAAATACTAAATTTAACCGCTAAAGATCTTGGTGATTTTACCCTAGCTTTGCCATTTGCTTGAGAGATTTCTCCATTTTCTTTAGTGCATATATTTTTGACTTTGATTATAGGTGTAGAGCCTTCATACTCTAGCTCATATTCTGCCTTAGCACTTTTACAAGTTTTTTGAAAAAATGCAGGTTTTCTAGCCATTTCTAACCATGTACCCATGTATTTTTCTAAATTTATACCATCTAATAATTCTATCATTTTTCTTCCTTTTGATTTGCCTCGCCCCAATCACACATCGCTTGTAAAATAGGAATTAAACTTTGACCTTTTTTAGCAAGGCAGTATTCTACTTTTGGAGGGATTTGTGGGTATTCTTTACGCGTGATTAAATCATCATTTTCAAGCTCTCTTAAAGTATGTGTTAAAGTCTTAAAAGAAATATTGCCAAGATATCTTTTAAGTTCATTATATCTTACTACTTCATAACGAAATAAACAATATAAAACACTCATCTTATACTTTCCCGAAATCAAAGATAAAGTATAATTAAATCCGCATTCCGTAAAATCGCACTTTTCTTCCATATACTTTCCTTTTATATAGCATCATGCTTTTTTATATTATAATCCAAAATCATTTTTTATCAAAATGAAAACAAATTAAAAATGGTTTCGATGTATTTCATCACAAATCTTATCATTGCTGCTATTGTTGATGGGGCATGCGGGGCTGCGCTTCATTTATGGAAAAAGAAAAAAGAAAAAGATAGTAGTGAAAAATAATATGTGAAGCAAAATGCTTCACATATATCTATACTAATTGTCTATCATTTTTATGATATTTTAAAATACCCTCTGCACAACGATAAGCCAAAGCTCCAACTGTATCAGTAGGATTATATCCGCTATTGTGCTGAAAATTTCCTGCACCCACAACAAAAAGATTATCCATATCCCAATGTTGCAAATAAGTATTAACAACACTTGTTCGAGGATCAGCACCCATAGTAGTTCCACCCGTATTATGTGTAGATTGATAAGGCACAATACTATAATCTTTTAAATAAGTTCCTTTTTTAATTGATCTCACTCCTTGCATTTTTTTAGCTACTTCAGCTGTTTTATCTGTTATAAATTTATGCAAAGCACGATCTTGATCTGTAAAATTATAAGTAAGTCTTACAAGTGGCGTTCCAAAAGCATCTTTATAGGTTGGATCTAAACTCAAATAGTTACTTTTATGTGGTAAAGATGCGCCTTGCCCTCCCACTGTAATGGCTCTTGTAAAATTATAGTTTAAAGCTTTTTTAAATTCAGCTCCCCAACTTGGAGTTCCTTTTGGCAGAGGAGCTGATTGGATAGGGCGATTTCCAAGTTGCACACTATAAATCATAGCTCCGTGTAAAAACTTCTCTTTTGAGTGATCAAAATTATCCCCATTATAATCATCGCAAGTTGTACCCAAAGCACCTGAGCCCATATATGTATTAAATTGCTCATCAAAAAACGCTGTTGTTCCCATATTGATTTGATAACAATAGTTTTTACCTAAAGTACCTTTGCCTGTATTTGGATCGTATTGCTCACCTATACCACTTACCATTAAAAGCTTAGCATTGTTAAACATATAGCTTGTAAGCACTACAATATCTGCTGGCTGAATATACTCTTTCATAGTTCTAGTATCTACAAACCTAACTCCTGTAGCTTTGCCATCTTTTTTTAGTATTTCTATAACATTACTATGAGTTCTTATAGTATATTTTCCTGTACTCATGGCTTTAGGTATGACAGTATTAATAGGACTAGCCTTAGCACCATACTCACAACCAAAACGCTCACAATAAGCACAATATTGACATGGGGCTAGATCTTGACCATCTGGATTAGTATAACCGCCTTTTGAATTAGCCGCAGGTAATCTAAATGGATGTAATTTCACTTCTTTTGCAGCTTTTTCGAAGCGTTTAAGCATTTTAGTATTTTCTAAAGGTTCTTGCGGATAAGGACTTGATCTAAACAAACCCATTTTTTCAGCAAGTGGGTTTTCTTCTCCACAAATTCCACAGGTTTTTTCAAACTTATCATAATAAGGTTCCATATCTTTATAGGTTAAACCCCAATCTTGCAAGGTATAATCATCACCTAATTTATTACCATATCTTTCAAAACTTTTTGTTTTAATCTCAAAATCATAAGGTAAAAATCTAAAGGTCCAACCATTCCAATGTACCCCTGCACCACCAACATTACTTCCAAGTAAAAAAGATCCCATTTTTCTATATGGTAAGGCTAAACCATTGACATTATGGCGAAAAGTTACTGTATCTTTTGAGCAATCTTGCATTAAACCATAGTTAATACCATATCTCCACTCATCGTGAATCATTGCAAAATTTTCCGTAGTTTGCATCATACCACGCTCTAAGCTCAAGACAGTCAATCCAGCTTTGGTAAGTTCTGCTGCAACTATACCACCTGTCCAACCAGCTCCTACTGTTACCACATCTACTTTTTTTAATACTTCTACCATAATTTATCCCTCCATATCAGCTAAACTCATAGGCTCTATGTCAAAAAACTCATCACTTGCAATTTTGTCAATATAACTCATTTGAGCACCAGGATATTGCATCATTCTCCATCCATTTTTATTGTCATTGCCACCATAAATTGGATCAGACAAAACTCCAGCTATTGTCATATCCCTTAAAAGAGTAAAAAATTCAGAAGATTTAAATCCTATGAAATCGATTTTATTTTTTTCCAAATCAACTAAAATTTTATCTTGCTCAACTCCTTTTAAAGATGAAAAAGTTTTTTTATAACGCTTTTGAGATATTATTTCCAAAGCTTTAACACCCTCTAAAAAAATCTCATTACGCTTCATTGGGGTTTGATAACCTTGCTCAGCAATTCCTTCTATAAATGGTCCTTGTAAGTATTCTCTATCATTATAACCATAAGCTGAAGCTAATTGATTATCAATAAAATAAGGTACGCCTAAACCTATAGCACCATCACCTTGCTCATCTTTTGGATAAATTCTCTCACATGCTGCACTTAGATTATCAAAATCAGTCTGCACTTGAAAAAACATTTTTCCTCTTATTTTATTTGAACCTCCTTGTGTTTTCTTGTGCGCATGAGTTAATTCTGCAGCATGCAATATAGCTCCACCACTCATAGTGCTAGCAGCAACCACGCCGCCACCTAAAAGACTTAATTTAAAAAAATTTCTACGATCAATGACATTATCTTGCATATCTTCCTCCTTTTTATTGACAATATCAAATCATATCAATTCTATTCCTTGATTTTTTAATATAGTCTTAAATAAAAAAAATAATACTATTTTTGTATTATTTTAAAAAAATCAATCATAAAAAGTAACATATTTGTTTTAAACTTTCTTATAATATAGTATCTTACATAAACTTCGGCATTGAAATATAGTTATAGTTAAATTATAATTTTAAAAAACATAAAAAGGAAAAATATGCAAAAAGTATTATTATTAAATGGTGCAAAAGAATTTGGACACTCCAAAGGAAGACTAAACACAAGCTTGCATGAGCTTGCACTTAAGACTTTACAAGAACTTGGTTTACAAACCCAACAAACACACATAGATCAAGGCTATAACACAAACGATGAGGTAGAAAAAATTCTAAATGCTGATGTTTTGATTTGGCAAATACCTGGTTGGTGGATGGGAGAGCCTTGGATAGTGAAAAAATACATTGACGATGTTTTCACAGCAGGACATGGAGTATTTTATAAAAACGATGGTAGAAGTCATAATGAACCTACTAAGAATTATGGCACAGGTGGGCTTTTAAAAAATAAAAAATACATGCTTTCGCTAACTTGGAATGCTCCAATGCAAGCTTTTGATGATGAGAATGAATTCTTTAATGGAGCCGGAGTTGATGGAGTGTATTTACACTTTCACAAAGCACATGAGTTTTTAGGAATGAGTGCTTTGCCTACTTTCATAGCAAATGATGTAATCAAAAATCCTCAAGTACAAGAATATTTCACAAATTATAAAGCGCACTTAGAAAAAATTTTTAAAGCTTAGAAATTTGGGATTTGATGCTAGAAATCATTGATTTTTTAGCCTCAAATTCACTTTTTAAATTCAAAATAATCTGTCTTTTAGTCTCAATAAAATCAACAAAACTTTGCATATAATTTTTATAAATTTTTAAAACTACAGGCTTATTTAAAAGCAAATCTTCAAATTCATATACATTAAGCTCGGTTAATACTCTTTGATGTACTTCACTTGCTTTAGGATGATACAAGCTAAACTCAGTGCTATCAAGCTCGTAAAATTCTTTACTTGCATTCATTTTAGTACTAAAAAATCCCAAAGTAAGTTTAGTAGCACTTTCATAATTTGCCAAAGCCTTTAGATTAAGCTTTTCTAAAAATAAATCAAGTTCAAGTTGGCTTTTAAACAATAATTGTTTAAAATCTTTTAAAAAAAGTTCTTCACTAGCACTAGCAAAGCTTCTAAAACTAGCAAATTCTTTTTCACTTTCTAAGGCATTTTCTTTTTGTAAATTTGAAAATTGAGCCTTAAAAAGCAAAATTTGCTCTTCTAAATGAGTAAAAAATAAGGAAAAATCATCTTTAATTTGACTAAATTCTAAAGCGATTTCATTTTTTAATCTTTTAAATTCCTTATTCATTGCTTCAGAGTTATAAAACATAGCCAAAAATGCATCATCACTTGAAAGATATGGTGCTTTATAAGCAACTTTTTCATAAAGATTTTTCTTAAATAAACCCTTAGCTTCTTTATAATAACTACTATCTTTTTCTTTGATAAATTTTAAAATTTCTTGAGCAATTTTTTCTCCAACAAGTTTTAATTTATCTAAACAATTATGATTTAAAATTTTGATTTTTTGCTCTAGTTTGCTTGCTTTGAAAGTTTGCAAAACAGTATTAAATTTAAGCTCTAATTGCTCTAGCGCATTTTGAAACAAATCATATTGATTTGACAAAAGTTCACATAAATTACTAAGTTTTTCTTTAATAAAATCTTTTTTAATGCACTCATAATCAAGTTTTTTTAAATACTCATAAAGTAAAGGTAAATTTGACTTTTGCAAATCAAATTTTGCCTCTTTGCATGAAATTGCGATGATTTTTTCAAAATACTTATCAAAAACTAAATGTGCATAATTTAAAACATTTTCTAGCTCATCTTGACTTAACTTATCTTTTTGATTAAGTACACAAATTCCACCACGCTCTAAAAGCTTAGTATTTGCCTTTATGGCTTCTTCTTCACTTTTTTTGCCTGCATTATCAATCAAACTAAGCCAAATAGCACTATGCATAAAAGAAAGCTCTTTAAAAGTAGTTAGCGTATCGGTGGTGTTTGCATTTAAACCCGGGGTATCTATAAGTGTGATATCTTTTAAAAGCTCAATAGGTGCAAAAAGGTGCAGACTTTTAGTTTCTTTTAGCTCATTTCTTTGATCACTAAATTTAGAAAGTTCGTCTATATCAACAATCTCATCACTGCCATCTTCATATTCAACTCTTAAAAAATACCCCTTAGCATAGCGTAAAAAAGTGGGCTTAAAAGTCACTGGCACCACGCCTGTTGGCAGGCATTCTTTTTGTAAAATTAAATTTAAAAGCGTAGATTTACCACTAGAAAATTGCCCTATAATAGCCACATTAATGGCTCTTTTATAGCTAGCTATAATCATTTCAAGATCTTTTAAAAAGACATCATTTAAATGCAAACTCGGTTCTAAAAATGCATTTTTGATTGCTAAAATTTTTCCTTCAAAACTATCATCAAAACTTTTACAATAAGCATTTTCATAAGCTTTTAAAAAATCATTAATCAAATCATTTTGCATTTAAAAGCTCCGTTTTTAAAGTCTTTAAACTTTGTAATTTTGTATTATTTTTTTCTAAAAGTTCTTTGGAGTTTTGCTCGTTTTGTTCTATTTGTAAAATCAAGTCTTTTAAGTCTTTGATTTGCTCTTCTTGTTCTTTTTCGTATAAATTTAAACTAAGCTCTAAATTAGTAAAAAATTCTTGATTATTTTTTAAATCTAGAGCGATTTTTTCTATATTGAATGTTTGTAATTTTTCTAAAATTTGATTTTCTAAAGAGCTTTCTAGCTTATAAATATCTTGCGTGGATTCTAAATTTTTTAAAAGCTCCGCTTTTAATGCCATAAAAAGATCATTGGTAAAAATGCTTTCTATTTTTGTTTCAACCTTACTTTTAAAATCATCACAATTTTGCTCTAAAATAGCTTTTAAAAAATCATATTTCACACTTAGTGTGGTTTTAAGCTCATTAACCTTATACTCACTTTGCTGTTTTAACTCTCTTAAAAGATCAAAAATTCCATCTTTTAAAGTCGTATCAATGATAATATTTAGTCTTTGAGTGTTGTTTTTGATTTTATTATTTTGATTATATTTTAACTCATCTATAAGTTTTTCTTTTAATTTTTTAGCTAGTAAATGCAAAAGTGTTAAAATTTCTTGAGTATTTTCATCTTTTGTGTTAAAAATAGCACTTAGTTCTGCTTTTACTTGCATTAATTTTTCTTTTTTTGCTTTAAAATCGTTGATAATAGTTTGATTTTGCTTATCAAGCTCAAAGCTTTCATAATTTAGCATTTTATTAGAAAATTTAATTTTTTCTTCTATTTTTTCTAAATGTAATAATAATTCTTTTTTATAAGCACTTAGAGCAATTTTGTTTTTATCATATAAGCTTTTAGCTATAAGTTCTTCTAGTGTTAAAATATTACTTTGTTCTAAATTCCCACCTTTTTTTTGATAAAAATCATTAGCTAATTTTGAAGAAATACACACAAAATCTAAATTATTTAATAATTCTTGGCTAAGCTGCTTTTGTGCTAAATTTTCTTTGAGTCTATTTTTAGTATAGCTAATTACTTCTTGCAAGTCTTTTTGACTAAGCAAGTCAGCCTTAGTAAGCACAATTAAAAGCTTACTTACCCTTGAAGTTAACAAACATTCTATAATAAAATCACAATCTTTTTGACTAAGACTTTGAGAAGCATTCATAAGGTGGATTAAAAAGTCAGCCTTGCTTATATACGCTTTTGTTAAAAGTTCTCTTTGGATAATAACATCATCAAGTCCTGGAGTATCAACCATACAAACATTATCTTTTAAAAAATCAAGCGATGAAAAAAGTTCTATTTTTTTAATAAGTGCTGAGATTTTGTTTTTTGCACTAGTGTAATTTTTTAATTCTTCAATTTTTATTTCTATATTTTTATTTTCTTTTTCAAGATATTCATTTAGATTAAAATTTTGCTCTAATTGTTTTATAAGTTCTTGCATGTCTTGATTATCTTTAGAGCTTTTTAAAATATCTTGCCATTCTTCATCACTCCAAAAATATATCTTAGCTTTTTGATCTTTGCCGTATTTTAAAACACTCAAATTTGCAGTTTCAGGCACATTAGATACACCTAAAAAATCTTTTTTTAAAAGCGCATTTAGCATGCTTGATTTACCTGCATTTACCACACCCGTTACCGCGATAGAAAAATCAATATTACTAAATTTAACCAAAGCTTCTTGTAAGAGTTTTTGAGCTTTTTCATCCTCGCAAAGCTCTTGTAAGTTTTGATTAATGAGATCTAGTGTTTGATGTGAGTTTTTAACTTCTTGCTTGTAATCTTTTTGAATAACTTTTTGCCTAGATACAAAAGCACATATTAAAGTATTATTGGTGATTTTTTGAAGTTTTTCCAAAGCTTTTAAAAGCTCGTTTTTGTCTAAAATTCCCAAATTTAAAGCATTAATAAAACAAACCTGTGCATACTGTATACCATAAAGATCTAAGCGTAAATTTAAACTTTTCATCAAATTTTTAAATTCATTTAAAGCGCTAAATCTTTCATAATTATCAAGATTAGTACTTAAAAGAATTGCTGCTTTTTGAGCATCAATTAAACTTTCATCAAAAAGTGTATTTGTATCAAGATAAACACTATGATTTTGCCAAATTTGTTTTAGTAAGGTTTTAAGTGCCCCCTTTTCTTGGGGGCTAAGATTATTTGTTTCTTTGAGCGACAAGCTGTCTTCTCATATAAGCGATTTTGCTTTGTAAAGGTAGTTCTTTTGGACAATTATCTTCACATGCAAGCAAAGACATACATCCAAACACACCATCATCATCGCCCACTAATTCATAAAAATCTTCTATAGTTCTGTGATCATGTGGATCTTGTAAATATCTAGCTGTTCTTAAAAGTCCAGTAGCTGCAATAAAGTCAGGTCTCATTAACTTAGTCGCACAAGAAGCAACACAAATTCCACACTCTATACAACGATCAAGTTCAAAAGTCTCATCAGCAACTTCTGGCTCAATACGCTCTTCAAGTTTAGAAATATCTGTTTCTTTTTCATTATGCACCCAACTTTCAACGCGTTTGCACATACCATCAAACCACTCACCTGTATTAACACTTAAATCTTTTATGTGTCTAAATGCAGGTAAAGGCATAAGCTCTATAACACCATCTGGATAGTCTTTTGTCAATGTTTTACAAGCAAGTTTTGGCTTACCATTGATCATCATAGCACAGCTTCCACAAATCCCTGCTCTACATACAAAGTCAAAACTCAAATCCGCATCCATTTTTTCTCTGATTTGAGTTAAGCACACAAAAATCGTCATAAATGGAGTTTCTTCAAGCTCATAAGTAACAAAATGAGGCTTAGAAATTTTACTTAATGGATTATATTTAAATGCTCTTATTGTTAATTTTCTACTCATAATCAACTCCTATTCTTTGATTTGGTGCTTTAAATTTAGCTTGTAATTCATAAGGCATTAAAGCATGTTGAATTTCATATCTACCTTTGCCTTCTGCTTCCATTTTTTCACGGATCGCATCAACTTCAGCTTGGCGTTTTTCACTTAATGGGTTTTCAATGATATTTCCTTTAGCACCATAACCTCTAAATGCAGGTGGAATTTCCATTTTCATAATGTCAAGATCTTCATACTCAACTCTAGGCATACTTTCACCTTCTACCCAGTAAGTATTTGTTCTTTTCATCCAATTTAAGTCATCTCTTTTTGGATAATCTTCTCTATAATGAGCCCCACGGCTTTCTGTTCTTAAAAGCGCACCATAAGCAACACATAAAGCAATTTTTAGCATTCTTGGAACCCTGTAAGCTTCTTCAAGCTCTGGATTTGCACATTTTAATTCTTTATCATGCACTTTTAGATCAAGTGATTTATGATATAACTCTTCAAGTTCTTTAACCGCTTCTTCAAGACCTTGACCTGTTCTAAAGATAGCTACTTTTTCCCACATAATGTCTTTCATTCTGTTTTTGATTTCAAATACATCATGTTTTCCTTCTTTACTTACAAGAGATTTTAAATAATCATACTCTTTAGAAAGGAAAGATTTAACGATGTTTGTATCAATTTCTGAACCATTTTCTTTACAATATTGTGCAAAATAATCCCCTACGATCATACCTGCAACAACAGTTTCTGAACATGAATTTCCACCCAAGCGGTTAAATCCGTGCATGTCCCAACAAGCTGCCTCACCACATGCAAAAAGACCATTTAGCCATTGACTTTCACCGGTTGGTTTTGTTCTAATACCACCCATTGAGTAATGTTGCATAGGTAAAACTGGCGCCCAGCCTTTTGGACCCTCATCAGCAGGATCAATACCATTAAATGTTTTACAAATATCTTGAACATCACGAAGATTTTTTTCAACATGAGCACGACCAAGGATAGAAATATCAAGCCATAAATGATCTCCATAAGGGCTTTTTACCCCTTTTCCTTTTCTAATATGTTCCATCATTCTACGACTTACAACATCCCTACTTGCAAGTTCTTTTTTCTCAGGCTCATAATCAGGCATGAAGCGGTAACCATCAACATCTCTTAAGATACCACCATCACCTCTACAACCTTCAGTTAGTAAGATACCACTTGGCACGATTGGAGTTGGATGAAATTGCACTGCTTCCATATTTGAAAGTCTGCAAAGTCCAGTTTCAAGCGCAATAGCAGCTCCTGTACCTTCACAAATAACAGCATTTGTAGTTTGTTTATAAATTCTACCATAACCACCTGTTGCAATCATAGTTCCTCTAGCAACATAAGCAATTAATTCTCCATTAGTTAAATCTCTAGCAATAGCTCCTAGACATTTTTTACCATCATGAATTAATCTTACTGCTTCCATTCTATCAATGATTTTAACTTGATGTTTAATCGCTTCATTTGCCACACCATATAACATACAATGCCCTGTTGCATCAGCGATATAACATGTTCTCCATTTTTTAGTACCACCAAAGTCTCTTGCATTTATAAGACCATGTGCTTCTTCTTTTTCTTCGATAGTAGTTTTTTGAGCGTTTATAACAACAGTTCTAGGTCCTTTTGTAACTCTAGTCCAAGGCACACCCCAAGCAGCAAGCTCACGAACCGCTTTTGGAGCAGTTTGTGCAAACATTCTAGCTACTTCTTGATCACAGCCCCAATCAGATCCTTTTACTGTGTCAGCAAAATGCACATCTTCATTATCACCTTCGCCTTTTACACTATTTCCTAAACTTGCTTGCATACCACCTTGTACAGCAGCTGAGTGAGATCTTTTAACCGGACAAATACTTAATAAAGTTACACTCTGACCACTTTTTGCAACTTCAATAGCAGCTCTTAAACCTGCAAGACCACCACCAATAACTAAAGCATCACTATATTGTATGTTCATATTTAGCTCCATCATAAGTTTTTACTATTTGCGCTACAGAGTTGTTTTGGTAATTATTAAGACCTATTTTTGCAAAAGCAGCTAAGCTTAATACACCTAAAACTAAGAAGAAAATACTAATAAACCATTTTGCTTTTTTAAGTTTTTTACGACTTTCTTTTGCATCTTTACCTTCAAACCAACCCCATTTTACACATAATCTATATAAACCAATACTTCCATGCAACTCAACACAGATTAATAAGGCAATATAAAATAACCACATAAAATGACTTACCACTCTATCGCCTGACATATCAGCACTGATTTTATCTGCATTAGTTATAACAAAAATCAAATGCGCTGAACCTAGGAAAAACATTACAAAACCAGTTGCAGCTTGAACCCACCATAAAGAAGAATCACCATGATTCATATATTTTAAGTGTGTTCTACAAAGTTGATATTGTCTAAAATTGATAGGAAATTTTCTCATTGCAAGACCTGCATGCACAAAGAAAATCACTAAAACACAGGCGGCTAAAAAAGAAGTGATGTAGCTCATCATAGGGCTATCAATGATAAATTTTAGTTCCAAAAAGTGAACTACTGAATCAAAAAAATCATCACTAACCAAAATGGTAGAAACGAAAAACATATGTGCCCACATAAACAAGCCTAAAATCAAGCCTGTTGCACTTTGAATATAGTCAAGTTTTGCTGGCATTTTGCTTTTTTTGCCATCAACACTCTTGCCTAAAAAACCTTCAATGAGTTGGCTCATATTTACTCCTTTAAAAAGTTGATAATTTATAATATCGGAGCAATTATAGAACTTTTATTCTTAAAAAAAATAAAAATTTATAAATTTTTTTTAATATTTCTTAAATAAAAAGATAAAATTAGTCCTAATAAAAACATTATAATACTTAAAATTTGACCCATACTCATACCAAAAACAACAAAGCCTATACCAAAGTCAGGCTCTCTATAAAACTCACAAACAAAACGCGCTAAAGCATAAAAAATTGTATAATAAGCAATAAGCTCTCCATTGTATTTTTTATATTTTTTTATCAATAATAAAATGATAAAAACTATAAAACCTTCTAAAAATGCTTCATAAAGTTGCGAAGGATGACGCAATACCCCATCTACATAAATACCCCAAGGTACATCCGTAGCTCTACCAAATAGCTCTTGATTTAAAAAATTTCCAATACGCCCAAAAATATAACCACATGGCACACTAATAGCAACCAAATCTAAATATTTCCATAAATTTTGTTTATTTTTTTTACAAAAAGCATAAGTTGCTATTAAAAATCCTATAACAGCACCATGGTAACTCATACCTCTAATTCCTACAAATTCTCCATTATAAAAAGGATTAAAAATTTGCCAAGGATGCGTAAGATACCATAAAGTATTTGCATCATAAATTAAAATATAACCCAATCTTGCACCTAAAATTACACCAATTTCAACCCATATAAAATAACTATCAAGCATAGCTTTTGAAATTCCCATATTGTCTTTAATAGCATAGTATTTTGCAACCATTAAAGCAACAAGTAAGGCTAATACATACATAATACCATACCAATGCACTTTTAAACCAAAAATTTCAAAAGCCACTACATCAAAATTTGCATAAATATTTTGCCAAAATTCCATAAAAAAGCCTTTATAATAAAACACATAATATAGCAAAAAATTGTATAATTATAAAAATAACAAGGAGAGAAAATGAAAAAAATATTATTATTTTTTAGCATAATTTTATTTTTAAGTGCTTGCACTGGTAATCAAAAAACTTATTATATTTCTATGCCAAGTTTTAAAAGTTCTTTTGAAGAACATAACAATACAAAAGAAAATAGCCCAAAAGTTAAAATCAATGAAATAGAAATTATTAAAAATACTTTTTATAGTTCTTATTTTGAACAGTCTACCCTAAATCAAAGAATCAATAAAAGCCTAGAATTACTAAAAAAACAGCTATTTAAAGATAGTAAAGCACTATTAGAAAGTAAAGGATATACTATAGATAATGAAAATCCTGATTATGCTTTTAATATTACCATCAGTGCTAACTTATATGAGGATAAAGTTGCAAGAAATTCAAGTCTTGGAGGCGATAGCGTA
The DNA here is from genome assembly GCF_025772045.1 of Campylobacter sp. IFREMER_LSEM_CL1890. Lineage (NCBI taxonomy): Bacteria > Pseudomonadati > Campylobacterota > Epsilonproteobacteria > Campylobacterales > Campylobacteraceae > Campylobacter > Campylobacter sp. IFREMER_LSEM_CL1890. Next base: position 110,823 of record NZ_JAKMRK010000006.1, read on the forward strand.
GAATCTTCTTTTATGATTATTTTAGAAGCTCAAAGTCATTTAAATAATTTGCATCAAGAAGATACCTTCCAAAGCACAACAAGCTCTGCAAAATTAAATGATCCTATTATTTTAAACTATCCTATAAAAGGTCAAGCAAGTATAGAAAGTTTTAGACAAGTTTATAGTGCTGTCCCAACCCAAGTAAATGAAAGTCTTGCAGCTAGTGCTTTGGAAATTGATAAAGTTTTTATTGCTTTTTACAAAGAATTCACTTCTAGTTTAAAAACCAATATAAAAGAAATCAAGGAAGAATCAAAAGCACAAGAAAATTTAGAAGCTCAAGATATAAAACAAGATAGTAAAAAGGAAGAAAAAATCTCTCCTTATCAAAATAATGAAGTAATCATTTTTGAATAGCTAAAGCATGAAACACTTTGATTCTAAATTTAAGATCAATGTGTTTTTCTTCTGATTTAAATTCAACAGGCGTACTTATTTCTATTAAATTTTTATATCTTTGTAAATCATTTAAAAAAGAATAAAAAGCTTGTGGATTTTTCATCTTTACGCTAACTCCAAATTGATATTTTAAATATTCTTGTTTTTTTTTAATAGGAATAAGATTTATTTTAACATCATCAAAATAATTTTTCATAAAATCCATTAATTCTTTTTGAGAAAATTCCGCATTGATTTGAGCTAAATTTTGCGCGTTTGTGCTTTGAAAATCTCTAATAACCTTTTCCAAAGCTTGTAATTCATTTAATGCTTTGGTATTTTGAATTTGTTGAGCGGCTAATCTAGAATGTTCGATTTTATAATCCTTCAAAAAAGGTACAATTAAGAATAAAATCAATATTGCACAAAGTGCAACAAATGAAAAAGAATAAATCAATATCTTTAATATATCAGCTTCTTCTAAGCTCTTATCTTTTTTGTTCATACATTTCCTCTGGTATAGTAATATTTACACTAACAAAGCGATACCACCCATTTTCTAATTGATAATAGCTTGTTTGAGAATTTGAAAAAATACTTCTTAATGGGGCTTCTAACAACAAAGCAAACATTTCTTTAGTAGGTGTAATACCTCTTAAAATAAGCGACCTATCTTCCATTAAAACCTCATCTAAAGATATATTTTTAGGCACTAAAGTAAAAAGGTTTTGAATACTTTTTAATAAAACTTTATTTTTACCATTCTCTCGTTCTTGTTCTAAATCCCCTAAAATCATTTCTGCTTTATTATTTTGTCTTACTAATTCTTGATATTTAAGTTTATTGGAATTAATTTGAGCTATGATTTGAGCCAATTCTTTTTTCTTATCATCAAGTTGCATAGATGCGTAGTAGCTTTTAAAAACAACAACAATAAACACCACAAAAATCAAAGACACACTAATACTAGTAAAATAAATCCAAATTCTAGTAAAAAGATTAAAAACTGGTTTTATCTTAGGCTTTATTAAACTATATCTCATAGCTTCAAATCCTTAACTACAAGCTCATTCATCAAATTTAAAGTATCTATAAGCTCTACTTTTGGCTTTATAAAAAGCTCATTTTCTAAATAATCTAGCGAGGTTGCACTAAAACTTTCCTCATCAAAAATTACAATTTCTTCTAAAAAACTATTATCATACAAAGGATTATGATAAAATTCTTTTACACTTGAAATGATATATTCTATCATTTTCATATCTGAACTAAAATTTTCTAAAGATTCCATAGGAAGCTGTTCTTCATTCTCATCTAAATCTTCAAGCTTATCAAGTTCTTTACTCATCTCTTCTAAACTTTTTAAATCATAATTTTGCTCATTTTCTTCCTCTTGGCTTTCATCATCAATTTGCAAATCAAATTCTTCCTTAATATCATCAAAAAAATCAACTTCGTCATAATTTTGACTAGCTATATTAAAATAACTTCCAAATAATATAATCTCATTTTTACAAATTAACATCGCAACAAAATCATGATATCTATACACATAAAGGCCTATTTTTTCTTCAAAACCGCTATTTGCTATACAATGATAAAGCAAAGAAAAAGGTGAGTAAAGCAAATCTAAACCACCAAAAGCTTCATAATCTTCTTTGTAAGAACTCAAAGATTGATTGGAAACATACAACAAAGCATTATTAAAAGGAATACATTTAACATTATTTGCTTCTACTCCAAAATTAGAAAGCTCTTTGAAATTTGAACTTGGCACTACACCTTGAGCAATAGGTGTAAAAAAAGTACAAATATAATAAATTTGAAAGTCTTTACTTAAATTTTTAACATATTCTATTGCTTTTTCTTTATCTTCAAAACTTTTTTCAAAAGTATCAACTGGTTGAGATTTTTTCCAAGTATGACATCTTATAATGTATTGTTTTTCATCATAACAAATACAAATTAAAAGCTGTAAAATATACTTTCTAAAAAAAGATAACATGGTGTTTATCCTTTATCTATTTGACTTATCATATCAAATTTTTCTTTTATCAATACTTTAGCTTCTTCTAAATTTAAATTTTGTATTTTGATTTCTTCACTTAATCTATAAGTAATCTTAGAAAAAGGCTTAGGTAAGATCATTTTATCCCAACTTTTAAATTCCCAAAAAGAACTTGCTTCATAATTTAGCAAAAAAAGTGGAGCATTTTTTTTTAAAGCTATCATCACAGAACCATCTGAAACACTATGATAAGGTCCTCTTGGCCCATCTGGAGTGATAATCACATCATCGCCTTGATCTAAAATTTTAAAAGATTGTTTCAATAAAGCCAAGGCACCTTTGCTTGTGCTACCTCTTAAAGCATCCAAACCAAAAAAAGCAATATTTCTAGCAATGATTTCTCCATCTTTATGGTGTGAAATCATCACATAAGCTTTTTTTCCTTTAATACCCATTTTACGATAAGCAAAAGGCATTAGAGCAAGACGCCCATGCCAAAAAAGTATCACACATGATCTTTTTGGAAGCTTTTGCCCTAAATAAACCTTTCTACAAGTTAAAAAAATTAGCCATTGTAATAAAAAAATTCCAAAAGCTAAAAGATTAATCTTAAAGGATTTCACCATTTAACACCATACGCCTAGGATTGGTGATTTTTACTTTTTTCATTTGTCCTAATAGCTCTTCACTGCCTTTAACTTGAATCAAAAAATTATTATCACTTCTACCTGCTACAAAACCTTCGCTTCTTAATTCTTCAAATAAAACTTCAAATTCTTTATCTTTTTGTTTTACAACAATTTCATCTAAAATTTCTGTATGTCTTGCTTGTAAAACACTCAAGCGTTTTGAAGCTATATCATCAGGAATTTGATTTGGCATAGTTGCAGCTTTAGTTAATGGTCTTTTAGAGTATTTAAAAGAAAACATTTGCTCAAATCGCACTTTTTCAAGCACATCCATGGTATCTTCAAAGTCTTTATCACTCTCACCTGGAAAAGCCACAATCACATCAGTAGAAATACTCACATCTTTACACATAGAACGAAGTTTCAATGCTCTATCTAAATACCACTCTTTAGTATATCCGCGTTTCATAGCCTTTAAAATTTCACTTGAACCACTTTGCAAAGGCATATGCATAGACTTACAAACTTTAGGATTTTTAGAAAAAACCTCTAAAAATCTATCGTCCATATGCAATGGATGTGGGCTTGTAAAGCGGATACGCTCTAAACCTTCAATTTCACTTAACTTTTCCAAAAGATCTGAAAAATTAATCTTTTCATGTGCATTAGAAAATCTTTTGCCGTAATTGTTAACATTTTGTCCTAGCAAAAAAATCTCTTTAGCACCCTTAGAAACAGCTTTTAATGCTTCATTTTTAATAATCTCAAAAGGTATAGAAATTTCATCTCCTCTTGTGTGAGGCACTATACAATAAGTACAATGCTTATCACAACCTATGGAGATGTTAATATAGGTCTTATAAAGGCTATTTCTAAAATCTGCAAAAGCATAATTACTCTCATCAAAATCTATATCATTACCTAAAAATTTTGGAGTATTTACGGCCTTTGTGATTTTAGAAACATTTCTAGCGCCCAAAACAAAATCCACATTAGGAGCACGCTTGAAAATCTCATCTCCCAAATGTGAAGCAGTACAACCACAAACTCCTATTTTAGCTCCATTTTTTTTGATTTTTTCAAAACTTCCAACTTCTGAAAAAAGCTTATGCACAGGCTTTTCACGCACCGAGCAAGTATTGATTAAAATCAAATCTGCTTCTTTTGCATCTTGAGTTAATTCATAATTTTCTTTTTCTTTAAGTTCAGCTATCATGTGCTCTGAATCACGCACATTCATAGCACAACCTAAAGTTTGTATAAAAAGTTTTTTACTCAAAGAATATGTACCTCATACATAAAATCTGCATCATCTAAACCATATTTGATTGTTCTATGATAAACACATTTTCCTTTTTTTTCAAAATGCTCCACCAAAGCGATTAATTGCTTATGGGCATTATCTTTATCGAAATAGAAAAATTTTTGACCTTCTTTATCCACAGCCTTTTCAATACTTTCTAAACTTATACTTTTTGGCTTTTCATCAACAGAGGTTCTTGCTATTTTTAAGTCCATATCATCATCCTCAAGTTTTTTTAATCTGAAATTATAGCAAATTTTACTTTTAATTAAACTTATTAAAGATATAATTTTATTCTTCAAACTTTTAAAATCCAAAATTAAGGTTGTATTGTCATTATGGAAAAAATCACAGATATAATTGAATCCATTGCTAATGAGAAAAATTTACAAATAGAAGATGTAAGAGAAAGAGTTAAAAAAGCACTTATTAATACTGCTAAGAAAATTTATGGCGATAAGTATGAATTTTTTGTTGATTCAGGTAAAAATTTACAACTTTATCAAAAAATCATCGTAGTAGCTGATAATGATGAAAGATTAGAAAATGAAAATGAGCATTTTATCGCTTTAAGTAAAGCAAGGGCAGAGGCTAAAGATATAGAAATTGGTGATGAGCTAACTTATGAATGTTCTTTAGAAAATTTAGGTCGTACTGCTGTAAATATCTTACATAAAGAATTAGAATATAACATTCAAAAACTCTTAGAAGAAAAAATCTATGAAAAATACCAAAAAATGGTAGGACATATGGTTTTTGGTAGCGTAGTAAGAGTAGATAGTGAAGAAAATACTTATGTAGAAATTGATGAGTTTCGTGCATATTTACCTAGAAAAAATCGTATCAAAGGTGAAAAATTTAAAGTTGGCGATGTGATTAAAGCTGTTATTAGACATGTATATATTGATAAATCAGGTATGAGAATGGAGCTTAGTAGAACTAGTCCTAAATTTTTAGAAGCTTTATTAAAAGCTGAAGTTCCTGAAATCAAAGATGACCTTATAAATATTTATGCAAGTGCAAGAATTCCAGGCGAGAGAGCAAAAATCATCTTACAAGCTAATAGCCCGAGTGTTGATGCAGTAGGAGCAACTGTAGGCATAAAAGGAGTTAGAATTAATGCTGTAAGCAAAGAATTAAAAAATGAAAATATCGACTGCATTGAGTATTCTAATGAAATGGCAATTTTAATCACAAGAAGCTTAGCTCCAGCCATTATAAACTCAGTTAGTATCGAAGATAAAAAAGCCATTGTAACGCTAAATAGCGAGCAAAAAAGCAAAGCCATAGGAAAAAGTGGTATTAATATACGCTTAGCTAGCATGCTTCTTGGATATGAGATAGAGCTTAATGAAGTAAATAATGAGGATAAAACTAATAACCAAGAAGAAGCATTTAAAAATCTTAAAGCTTTATTTGGAGAAAATTAAAGTTGCTTACCGACAGTTTGTTCGGTAAGTTTTTTCTTTAAAACCAAATCCACAACCTCTTGCTCTCTTTTATTTGCCTTTTGGCAGTGATTTTTATCAAAAAAATCTGTAATTTTAATAACTATTTTAGCCCATCTTTTATCGCGTTCTCTCCAAGCATGAGATGATAAAGACTCCCAAGCATAACCATTAAACAAAGTAGCATTGACAAAATGATCAAGCGCTCTCACACCTTGTCTAACCCTAGCAGGATTGCCAAAAGTACCCACTATAACAATAAAAAGATAACTAATCACCGCTAAAGGAACGATAGCGCAAAGTAGTATAGTTCCTGCTAATTTTTCTTTCATTTTTGCCTTTTTATAAATCTTATATTCATACCATTTGCTGATCTTATAGTTAATCTTCCTACTATATCAGGTACAAAATTTTCTTCTAATTCTAACTTATAAGTCCTTAAAATATTAGCTAAAATCAAAACAGCCTCTTGCATAGCAAAGCCCTGCCCTATACACACACGCTCTCCCATACCAAAAGGCATATAAGTGTCTTTTTTAATCTTGCTTTTATCTTCATGGCGACTTGGATCAAACTCATGTGGATTTTCCCAAAAACTATCATGTCTATGGATAAGCCATGGAGCCACTACTACACCTGAGCCTTTTTTGATGAGCTTATCTCTCATTTTGTTATCATTTCTTGCTTCTCTAGCAAAAAAGCCAACTGGCGGATAAAGTCTTAAACTTTCTTTAAACACATTTGTAAGATATTTCATCGCTCTAATATACTCTATTTTAAACTCCTCATCGCCTGCAACTTGCATGATTTCTTCATAAGCTTTTTGCTGCTCATTTGGAGAAATACTTAAAATATATAGTGTCCAAGTTAGCGAGCTTGCAGTAGTTTCATGGCCTGCTAAGAAAAGCATGGCAACTTGGTCTAAAATTTCATTAAAAGAAAATCTCTCATTAGTATCTGCATCTACTACCATAAGCAATGATGATAAAATATCTTCATATTTTCCTTGATCATTTAGGGCATTATCATATCTTGGCTTTATAATATCTGATAAAACCTTGCGTATAACTCCACCCGCTTTAAGTCTTTTTCTCTCACCTAAAAGATTTGAAAGCCAAGTTGGGAAGCGAAACATTCTTCGCATAGCTGTTTTAACTGTTTCTTCTTGCACAGTTACAAAAGCATCTAAAACAAGTTTGCCTTTTTGCTCATCAAGTTTTGATGACATGATAGTTCTAAAAATCACATCTGCAGTCACAAAAGTCATAGCTTCATCTACTTCTATAATCGCTTTATCTTCATACTTTGCAAATCTTGCCATCATATCAGAAGCTGCTTCACTCATCAAATCAAAAACTTTAGAAATCCTTGTCATTTCAAAAGAAGGTCTTAAAAGTTCTCTTTGTTTTTCCCATACTCTATCGTTAGTTGTAAAAATACTTATACCCAAAAGTGGCTCCAAAAGCTCATGTAAAAGTTGGCTTTTTGGATATTCTCTAACCTCATCTACCATAATGCGTCTAACTTCTTTTGGATCATTTACTACATATAGATCAAATCCGGGCATTTTTACTCTACCCATCATCATTTTATAGCTTCGCTCATAAAGTCCATCAAGCCAAGATCTTCTTTTTAGTAAAAAAGTAGTTAATGTAGAAGCTTTATTTTTATAAGGCTTTGGATGAAAAGGACACTGACCCATTTTTTCCTCCTATTTGATTTTTTCTTCTAATTTATTTTTACCTATGACAAATTCAAAAAAGTTATATACTCCTTGAATTTGTGTGGCAAATAAATATAAAAAATGTGCTTTATATTTTTCTTTTTTGATTTTTTTATAATCTTTGTTTTTATATAAGGTATGAAATTTAGCCGAAAGGTATTTTGGACTAAATTGTGCTTTTACTCCGCTTGTGCGTATAAAATCAACTTGTGCAAAACAAGCCCCATCAATAATAGAAGTAAAATCATACCATATTAAATTCTTACTTCCTAAATACTCTAAGTCTTTTCTAAACTCAAAAGATCTTTTTTGATAGCTTACCAAAGGTATACACTCACCTAAAGTTAAAACCTTTAAATTTTCAAAAGAAACATTTTCTTTTTCACATTTTCTAAACACTTTTGCTAAAACATTTATGCAAAGCACCGTTCCTACGCTATGTGCGCTTAAGATGAGCTCATAGTTTTTATCATTTGCATTTTCTTTTAGTTTTTCAAAAATAACTCTAGCAAAATCATCTATTCTTAACTCAAGTTCACCTTGAGAATTTTTCTCCCAGTTTGCACAAAAAGAACAAATTCTAGCTATCCAAAAAACAGCTAATTTCTTACCTAGTTTATAAAGCATTTTTGGTAAAAACACTAACGATAAAACAAAAGCTAAAATTCCTAAAATAATATGAAAATTTTGCAAATAAAATAAACTTCCAAAAGCACAAACTAAAGTAAAAATCAAACTCAAAAGCACATAAAAAAATGGATAATAACCTGTGATAAGTTGATGTGGGGATTCTTTACCAAATTTTAAAAAAAGCCCTGTGATGGTATAAATTCTAAAAAAACTATAACAATCACTCAGAGCATCTTTTATACCCTCTGACCAGTTTTTTTTGACTATATCATTCCAGCTTAAAAAGGTATAAGAAGTGCTTGTATGTGGGGTTTGAATTTGCCAAAAAGGATAAATATTAACTTGAGCTTTTGATAAAGTATAATCATAATTTAAAAGTATATTCTGCTCAGCTAAATTTTTTTTAAACATAGCATAATAATGCCTATATCCTCTAGGATCATAACCAGCTATATAAAAAACATCTCTTTTTTGGCATATTTTTTTCATCAACATCCTAAATAAATTTAATACTGAATTTAAAAATATAGCTAAAGTTGTTATCTTTGTCAAATACCTATTTAAAGATAAAATGAGGGGTTTTTACTCTGAAATTATTCATTAAAAAATATTTTATAAAATAAATAAAAATTAAAAAAAATCAAGAAAGAACTTATGGATGTAATCTTACTAGGTGGTAGTAATAGTGTAGTTAAAAATGGTCTTAGGATAGGTCTTGAAAATAAAGACATTACATTATATAATTACGCTTTAGGGCTTAGCACTTCTTTACAAAATCTTTATGAATTAATACGCCATAAAAAAACTATAATCAACAGTGATTTTCTCATCAGCGAATCAAATATCAATGATTATTTAAGCCCTATGAGCTTAAATATTATACTTAGAAATATTGATTATTTTTACGAAGAACTTTACAAAGCAAACAAAATTACTATAGTGCTTATACTCCCCATACCAGCTTGTAATGATAAATCAAAAGCTATCAATGAAGCTCATAGGAAAAATTGTACTCATTATGGTTTTAATCTAATCGATGTAGATCTTTACTACCAAAAAAATAATCTTTATGATTTTGATCAAAACTATAAATTCCACCCTATACCACTAGCTATGCAAGAGCTTGGTAAAAACATCATTAAAAATTTACACAGGTTTAAAAAATCTAAAGAAAATATCATTTGCTCAAAAAGAAAATTTCATATCTTTACGCCCTCAAATTCAACTAAAATAGAGCATAAAAACTCATTTTTTTGTGAAAAAACTATAAATATCAAAGCTAATGAAAAAATCATTTTTCCAAAAGAGTTAAAAAACTATCAAATCTTAGGCATACACACTTGGAATCACACTAACTCATTAACCCATGCTATATCATCTATAAGCATTGAAAACTCATCTTTTAAATTAGTAAAAAATTTTGGACTTATCAATACTTTTCAAGATATACAAAATGAAAAAGCAATTTGTGATGAGCAAACCTTTTTGTATGTTAATACACAAATTATCAAGCAAAGTGAGGAAAGTTCGGGCTTAAGCATAGCAAATGAAAAAACACCAAGGCTTGATTATGTGGATTTAGTAGGAATTTTACTTTTAGAAAAAGATGATGATAAAAAAATTGAATGTAAAATTCAACTTATAAATGCTTATGAGCTTTTGATACCACCTATAGCATTTTATAAAGAATTAGTGCTAGAATACCATGAACTAAAAAAACTTGATATGCAAACATTTTTAAAAAGTCAAAATCATAATCTTTTGCGTTTTTTAAATCATAAAGGCTTAAAAAATGAATATGAGATGTTTATCCACCAAAATAATAAACTTTATGGAGCTAGCTTAAGGATAAAAGAAAGATTAAGCTATAAACTTGGAGAAGCTATCATGAAAAATAGCAAAAGTTATCTAGGGTATTTTAAAATACCCTTTGAACTAAGAAAAATCAAAAAAGAGTATTTTAAAAATCAAAAAGATCAAAAAAACCTACCGCCACTAAAAGCTTATGCAGACTATAAACACGCTCAAATAGCCAAAACACACTTGCCTTATCTTTTAGGCAATGCGCTTTTGCAAGCTTCAAGAACTCCCTTTAAAATAGGCTATTTAAGCTTACCTTTTAAACTAAAAAAAATTGCAAAAAACTATAAAAAGAAAATTTAATCTAAACTAGTATTTTTGAAAAAATTCCCATTGACTTGGGTTTTATATATCACATAATTTCTAAATTTAGCGTGCAAAACAGCATCAGGCTTATATGCCCTGCATTCTTTCCAAAAAGTATGCAAGCTTTTTTGATAAGTCAAACCTTCTATATCATAAAAAGCTTTTCCCATAACTTTTAAAGGGCTATTGTGATATAAAGCAGAAAGTCCTACTGTGCTATTTATAACTATAGCACCTCTTGCATTGATTAAGAGCGTAGGTAAGTGTAAGTCATGTATATATAAAATTCTACCCTCGACATTGTATTTTAAGCTCAAATCTTCTATAAGTTTAATATAGTCCCTATAGCCACGATCCATAGGATGGTGCTTAAAAACTAAATAAGACTTTGCTTTGGCATGATTAGCAAAAGAAATGATTACTTCTTCTATAAATTTTTCTGTAGTTTTTTTATAATGATGGGAGAGTTGAGTATCATTATGCACTTGTAAAATAGCCAAAAAATACTTTTGCTTTAGGGAAAGAATTTTTTCGTTTAAACTTTTTTCTGTGATTTTGTATTTGTTTTTTCTATATACTGAGCAAAGCCAAGGTAAAAAGTCAAATAGTTTTAAACTTCTATGATGTAAAGAATTATTAAAATACCAAGAAAATAAAAAAGCAAAAAGCCAGTATAAAAATGAAGCAAAGGCCATATTTCTAAAAGTGCTTGAGAAAGTTTTAAATTTAAAATCTTTATCAAATTTTTTCTGACTTAGATAAAATTCTTTTTCTCTTGGTAAAGTGGAGTTTGCATTTACTCCATCCTTTTCAAAAGTAATGAAGTTTGGTCTTATATAACCTTCTTCAAAAATCCATACTTCAATACCCATTTGCTTAGCAACATTAATGGCTATTTCATGCACTTTTCTACAATCATTATACATAATGATAACTTGAATTTGTTTTTCTTCAAAAAGCTTTTTATAAAAGTCTTCAAGATCAGCTAAACTTTTAGTGTAATTAATGCTTTTAAAAGGATAAAAGAAAAAATCCCCTCCATTAAAATTTACTTTATAAACCTTAGCTTTTGGAATTTTTGTAGCAATTTTACGAAAAAACCCTCCCACAGGTCCTTGGAGTAATAAAACATTTTTACCAGAAAATTTTTTTAACTTTTTACTTAAATTCATCTAATCAAAATAAATTCTACTAATCTTCTTATTTTTCTTAATATATAAATTCTTATATCCATAAACCAACGCAAATAAAATTTAGAAAAATAATCTTTTTGCATTTTTAGCATTATATCTAATGCAAGCTCAACTTCACATAAATTTTTACTTTTTGGATGGATGTATCTTGGATAAAGGATCAAAACCCCAGCAACAAGCTCTTCTAAGCTAAGCACTCTTGTGCGTCTTGGAATTTTATGTAAATCGCTTGTCAAACCCCAACCTGCATAAAAAGGCTTACCATACACCACTACTTTTTTACCACGCAAAAGAGCATCAAAACCGCTTGTAGAGGTTATAGTGTGGACTTCATCACTCGCATTGATAGCACTATCTATACTGACATTTTCTATAATCTCATCGCAATATTTTAAAATAATACTTTTATCTTTTAAACCCTTACGGTTACCGCTTAATACATCAGGATGAGGTTTAAAAACTATAAAGGCGTTTTCATTGGCCTTTCTTACGCTTTGTAAAAGTTTTAAGGTATCATAACCTGCACCACCTAAGATCATAGAAGCATCATCTTCTACTTGAGCAGGGATTAAAATGATTTTTTTATCGGTATTAAAATTTAGCTTTTCATGTTTTAAGCCATTATACTTTGAAAATTTATTTTGCGTGATAATAGTGATGAGTTTTTTAGCTCTTTGTTTTAAACTCTCATCAAATTCATGATTTTGTAAAATATCTTCTAAATCACTTGGCTTGTTTGGATCAACATACAAGCCTTTGCAATCTATTATCAAAGAAAAAGGACGTGTAAGATCTGAACCTAAAAAAACAGAGCGTAAAAAGCCATCTTCCACTAAGAAAATCTCATTATTAAAATCTTTAGCCAATAAAGTTTTATCATACTTTTTACCCCAAATAAAAATTTTATCTTCAGGTTTTAAATTCGCTTTGTAAAGTTCATCAAGTGAGTTTAAAAAAATGATTTTATTATTCTTGGCTTTAAAAAATGGTCTCATAAACCAACGCTTCCACAAAGTAAAACCTAAAAAATACAAAGTATTTGAATTAGCTTGTTCTATCTTTTTATACTTTGCTAGGGTATGAACAGTATCAAAAATATCACTTTTTTGATTTAAGTAAGGATTAAAATACTCACTATATAAAATATAAGCAGCACAAAAAACCTCTTCTAAACTTCTTTTTTTTAGCCTTCTTTTGCACACTTGTTTATCTTGAGTTAAACCCCAACCTGCATAAAAAGGCATACCATAACACACACATTCTCGCCCTAACATCAAAGCTTCAAAACCCATACCAGAAGTCTTAGTATAGACTTTTTTAAAATAGCTTAATAACTCCATGGGATTATAATTTTCTTTTATAACTACACATTTGCTTGGTAAATCTTGTGCGTTAAAATCACTTTGTCTTTTACCACTTAATACATCAGGATGAATTTTAATGTATATTTTAGTATTTGGATTTTCTTTGATGGCTTCATTTATAATATCTTGAGTTGAAAAATTATCAGCTAAACCAAATTTAAGAGAAGCATCATTTGCTATTTGAGTTATGATTAATACGCGTTCCTCATTGGCACTAAAAAGCTCTTTTGGTACGCAAAGATTATTATTATACTTGCTAAGTTTTTCTTTTTTTATAAGCTCTATAGCTTTTTTTGCTTGCTCTAACTCTTCTATATTAAACTCATAAGTATTTAAAATATTTTCAAGTTTAGATGGTGCAGTCGCATCGTAATAAATTCCTACTTCATCTTTGACGATAGAAAAACTAGGGCTATTTTCTACACCTAAATTTAACGAGCGTAAAAAGCCATCTTCTAAAAGCAAAAATTTTGCACTATATTTTTTAGCTAGTTCTACAGCTTTTAAACCTGACTTTTTTCTACCCCAACCTACAAAAATATCTTCCTTTGTGATGTTTTTGTAGGCATGATATAGAGCTATTTTATAAAAATTTTTAACATTTTCTTTTAATTTTTTTGATATAGTGTAAAATTTCATAAATCTCTCTTTAAATTAAAGAAAGATTATATCAAATTTTTCTATTTCTAAACTTTCT